>NVSI01000007.1 GCA_002401195.1 Alphaproteobacteria bacterium | reverse complement strand
TGCTTGCCCCAGGTGATCTTAATGGCGCGAAATCAGCGTACCAACCAGGGCATTACTATATCGTCAATACAAACGGTTCAGGAAAATTAGAACAAGAGACTTATAGCCACAAAAACGCAAAAATCCGTAATTTCTTCAAACAATCTGCTCTTATTCGATATGTGATGATGAACATACAATTTCAAAGAAAAATAACATTTGGAAAAAAAGCCCATTCAACCGCATCAAGCCCCTCAACACCTCCATTAATCTATCATCGTTTCTTTATCAAAGAACTGTGTCACATCGCGCACGCAGGAGATTTTAATATCACGCTCTTAATCAGCAATTCTGAACTAGACGCCTTTACTTTCGATATCGAAAACAAAAAATGTTCTCGTATAAATGCTGTTAATGCGGTCAAAATAATGAAAAATTTAAAAACAGACAGCCCATTGCTTCGCCTTGATTTTGCGCCTTATGATGGCCACTGGAATGCCACCATGCACGGCCATGTATACACAGCGCTCAAGAAGAAGTTAGCGCGATAGCCAAACGTCACGATATTTTTTCATCGCGCCATTCACATCAAAATTTTGAATGATTTTTGTCCGTGCCTTGGCTGACATTTCATTTCGTTTTTCGGTATCATTGACTAAATCACACACGATCAACGCGATGTCATCGCCGTCTTTTACAATCGCACCGTCTTTGCCATTTTCAATTAATTCATCGATGCCTCTTGTCTGTGATGAAATCGGTACAACGCCATTGAGCATGGCTTCCTTTATCGCATTTGGCAAACATTCGCTGTGGCTGAAAAACAGCATGATTGAGGCTTGTTTCAGATGCGCGGACACATCAGGCGGCGAAAGCCACCCCGTCATCGTAACGTTATCTTTTAAATTTAATTTTTCAATTTTCGCCTCAAAAACAGTACGGTCTTCGCCATCACCAACGACCATTAAATGAGCCTCGGGATTTGATTTTACGATTTTTGAAAAAACCGCCAACATTTCAAAAATACCTTTGGCACGAATAAGGCGCCCAACATAAATAAAGCCACGATCTTTTTTTATATCCGCATCACATGTCGTTGTTTTTATACCGCGATGAACGACATGGATCTTGTTTTCTTCAATGCCTTTATCACGCAAAATATCGACGTTCGAACGCGTATGTGTAAAGACAGCCTCGGCGCGTTTTGCAACAATTGTCGAGAGACCATAATTATATAACAAATCATATGGCCCTAAAAATTGAGTGACCTGAATTTCAGGAAATTTCTCCTGAACCAACCATCCCACCATGGACGGGTAATGCCCCCAAAAAAGATGGACGACATCTGGATTCTCTTTTTTAATGCGATCAAAAAACAAAAAGTCCGCGGGAAAAAGTACGAAAGATTTCAACAAAACGGACACCCGTTTTTCACATTTTAAAAGCGTGAAAAATAAACGCGCCGCGAGGCCAAGATTCAARATCATCGCGCATACTCCGCGAATTTGATTTTTAACCCCCATCACAAGCGACGGAACACTCTCAACCGACAATGATTTTTTAAGATCCGTTACATCACGAAAATCAGGGCGTAACGCCATGACCGACACATCTTCACCCGCATCAATCAATGCATTTACATCGCGCGCGGCAAAGGTTTCAGACGCGGCAGGCCATTGCATTGTGACATACGTTACCTTCATGAGACTTTGTGGTAATCCTTATACCATTGAACGAATTTGGGAATTCCAACGGAAATTGGCGTTGTGGGCTCGTATCCTAAATCATCTTGTGTGGCCTTAATATCCGCATAGGTTTCAGGGACATCGCCATCTTGTAAAGGCATCATGTTTTTATTGGCCTCCGTGCCCAATGCCTTTTCAATTTCACCAATGTAATCCATCAAACGTTCCGTTTGATTGTTCCCAATATTATAAACCTTGTGGCACACGCCTTTATCATCCTGTGCGGCTGGACGATCCAACGCGCGAATAATTCCATTAACGATATCATCAATAAATGTGAAATCACGGCGCATTTCACCATGGTTAAACACGTTGATTTTGTCTCCCTTTACGATCGCATCCGTAAACAAGTAAGCCGCCATATCAGGACGTCCCCARSKGCCRTAAACMGTAAARAARCGCARRCCYGTYGWTGGAAWATYATAAAGRTGMGARTAACWATRGSYCATCAAYTCATYWGATTTTTTYGTSGCWGCGTAAAGRGAMAYYGGRYKRTCRACAYTRTSAGCMGTCGAAAAWGGMATTTYWTTATTCCCGCCATAAACGGATGAAGACGACGCATAAACAAGGTGCTGAAGATTACCTGTATTACGGCACCCTTCCAAAACATTTAAATGTCCAACAATGTTTGATTCAATATAAGCGTGCGGGTTTTCAAGGGAGTACCGAACACCGGCCTGAGCCGCCAAATGAACAACTGAATCAGGTTGATGCTTGGCGAAGATCGCCTCCATATCCGTTTTATCCGCGATATCAACCTTAATAAATTCAAACCCATCATATGGTTTCAAGCGATCAAGGCGCGCCTCTTTTAATTTTGGATCATAATAATCATTCATATTGTCCAAACCAACGACTGTATCGCCACGTTCCAACAATTCAATGGCCACATGTGACCCAATAAACCCTGCCGCGCCCGTTATTAAAACTTTCATTCCCATTTATCCTTAATTTCAGTTTGTTTTCTTTTGAAAATATTCTAATCTTTGTTGAAAATATATAGGATTTAATAACTCATGTCAGAAAAAATAGCAGTCATCGGCCTTGGATATGTCGGCCTTCCCGTTGCCGTCGCCCTTGGTAAAAAATTCGATTCCGTTGTCGGATTCGACATTAATACAAAACGGATCGCCGAATTAAAGGATGGTCACGACAATACATTCGAAGTAGAAGACGTTGATTTAAAGGCCACAAGCCTGACTTACACGACCGATATCGATGACCTTAAGGCATGTAACTTCTTTATCGTAACCGTTCCAACGCCGATTGATGCGAATAAACAACCTGACCTCACCCCAATTGARAAGGCCTGCGGAACGGTGGGTAAGGCGATTTCCAAAGGATCCGTCATTGTGTTCGAATCCACAGTCTATCCCGGCGTGACCGAAGAAATCTGCGGCCCTCTTTTGGAAAAAATATCTGGATTAAAGGCTGGCGTTGATTTTAAAATGGGCTATTCCCCTGAACGCRTCAACCCGGGCGACAAAGTCCACCGCCTTGAAACCATTGTCAAGGTCGTCTCCGGCGAAGACGCGGAAACATTGGATCGCGTTTGCGATGTATACGGCAAAATCATTGATGCAGGCCTGCATAGAGCGCCAACAATCAAGGTCGCCGAAGCCGCAAAAGTCATCGAAAATACACAACGCGATATCAACATCGCCTTGATGAACGAATTATCCCTTATTTTTGATCGCCTCGGCATCCGAACAAAAGACGTTTTGGAGGCCGCAGGCACAAAATGGAACTTCCTTAAATTCTCCCCTGGTTTAGTGGGCGGGCATTGTATCGGCGTTGACCCATATTATTTGACATCAAAGGCAGAGGCGCACGGTTACAACCCTCAAATTATTTTATCGGGACGCCGCATTAACGATTCAATGGGCGAACATATCGCATCCAAAACAATCAAAAATTTAATCGCGAATGATGTATCCGTGAAGAACGCCAAAGTCGGAATTTTGGGATTAACATTMMAWRAWAWMKWKSSWKAYWTMSGMRWWYMKSRCSYYMMWGAWATAWRCGYAWCMYWRMAMRRMYACGKMRWWTSSMYYRWYKKTCACGACCCACATGCATCCACAGGTGAAACCGAACATGAATATGGGATCGCCCTGTCATCATTGGATGATTTTAAAGATTTAGACGCCATCATTTTGGCCGTCCCGCATGCAGACTATATTGATAAAGGCGTCGATTTCGTCACAAATATGCTCGGCAGATCAGGCGTTGTCATTGATGTAAAATCATGTATCGAACCAAGCGACCTTGGGGATCAATATCGTTACTGGTCACTGTAAAATCGGCGATTATGACGTATAATTTGACTTAAGTTTAATTATTATGGTATTAATGGGCATGCAAATAGAAAAATTAAAAGCGACTTTCAATAAACTAATTGAGCCATGGTTTGGCGAGAAGAAGGTAAACAATGAAGTTGTTATTTTGGATGGTCCCAACGGGAGAGGAAGGCTTTGCGAAATGGATTTCCCTAAGACTATGTCAGAAGATCAGATACAGGAAGCCTTTGAAAACGGGGATTATAAAAAGCACATAAAGCGTGACTACGGATTTGGAACACCTGCTCCCATAAAGTGTCTAGAAGGCATGACAAGCGAGCAAAGAAAAAATCTAAAGTTCAGAATTGCTGGGCACGATAATTCGACCGCTAAGGATGGCTTTTTAAAGCGCCTAAAGAATAGATGTAATTTT
Source organism: Alphaproteobacteria bacterium (assembly GCA_002401195.1). Classification (GTDB taxonomy): domain Bacteria; phylum Pseudomonadota; class Alphaproteobacteria; order Micavibrionales; family UBA1664; genus UBA1664. The sequence continues at coordinate 18,757 of NVSI01000007.1, read as the reverse complement.
ATCTAATATTTTAAATTGCTACTTTTAACCCTCTTATCGTCATATTTACTATCTTTTAATTGTTGAGATTTAGATGCCTCAAGAGAAACATACCTTATGTGCAATAGCGCAGGCAGCACTGAACAGAATAAATTTGGATAGAGACAAGGCGTTGTCGTTGATGTAAAATCATGTATCGAACCAAGCGACCTTGGGGATCAATATCGTTACTGGTCACTATAGAGTGGGAGTGCATAGAAGTAGATCAAAGCAATAAAAATGTTGGCAAAAAATAGAACCAACATCTTTAATTGTTGACTTTGTGCCAAACGCTCTGGTATTTTTGAAGGTAGCATATGAACCTCCCGCTTGCATTTTATGTAAATTTATTCGCAGGGCGGACCGGTTAAACCTATTTGACATGCAAAAGGAATTTAAAATGAGAAAAAAANCCAGGCTCCGTAGGAGGTCCCCCAAAGCCTGCAGTTCCAGTCACACCTAAGCCGAATTAGATTTTCTTGATTCCAGAGGTCTTGAATCAAATTTTGATAGAACCACACTCGCCAGACCAACAATCAAATAAAAAGAGCCGTTCATTGTAGTGTTTTAGAAATTTTCTGAGCCGAAATATTTGGTTGACATATATTAAAATAGACCCTATAACAAACTATCATGAAAAAAGTATACCATAATATATCAAGGAAGCTTGGCCCGTACAAAAAACAAAACGGGACTGTTTCATACAATGAAAAACTGATTCGCGATTCTGGATTTTTTGACCCTGGCGTTATGCGCTCTAGCGGATCAAATAAACCAATGGGAAAATCCGCTTTCCTGAAACGTTTGAACATACTTCGAAATAACCATTCTTAAAAACCCACGAGAAAAGATAAAATGAAAAAACTAATTGAAATTCAAGACGAAGATTACAATCACGATGGAACCTATTTTTATACAGAAATGGGAACCGCGATTGCTGTGATACGAGCAACAAAACGTAGTTTGAAAAACGCCTTTAATTTCAGTTCTAAAAACAAAACCGCTGATAAAAAAGAAAACTCACTCGCACAATCTATCCGCACGGCTTTGAAAAAATTCATTCCCGTTGCAATGCCCTTTGCTCTGTCCGTTGCGTTTTAATTAAACTGTCTCTTTTTTAGAAAGATGGTGCGCCGAGAAGTCTAAGGTAGAACCACTTTTTTCCGCAGATGTTCTTTCTGAATTAGAGGATTGGTCGGATAATATTACGCGTGATCCTATGGTTATGCGAGCTTTGGAAACTCTGGATCAAGAGGCTAAATACAGTCGTAATTCCAAAGATCAGGGCAAGTTTGATCCCAAACCATATCCCTCCCAAACAAACAGAAAATGAAGAGGAGGAAGATAAACGGATTATTGCGAAAAAAGATAACACCAATCACAAACCAAAACCGCCTTCATTTTCTCAATCTTCAAGTGCTGCTGTCGCGCCCACTGGAAATGTGCCAGTCACACCAAAAGATCAAGAATTTGAAATTGAGTTTATTCCCTATGATCCTGCCGAACATCCCATCAATTTAACAACGGATGACTTAACCTTAGACTGGGAAGATAACGGTTATCGCATAATGATTAAACAAGAGGATCAGCCCCATGATCAAGGCATTGATGGGGGGCGTATCTCACGTTTGGCATTGGTAAAAGACAATGAGCCACCAGTCTATTTTGACTATGGAGAATGGGTAAATCCCCCGAAGTCTCCTTTAGAATGCCAAATGGTGGATGAAATCAAAGAAGATTTAAACGCCACACCAGAAAAACCATTCAAGGGATTCAGTGGGCCAGATAGTGATCATGAGATTTAGTTCCTAGGCATTATATCGCAAATACTGGTATAGTTTTGTATGGATGATTTTATGCTCCCCATGAGGGAAGGAAACGAATTTGTAGGGCGAACCATTGAAAATGCCTTTGGCGCAGAGGAAGTTGTTCGCCTTCCTAAAGTATGGTGGGAATATTATGATTGGTGCATCGAGGTTGCCGATCTCGATATGGTCGAATGGATCAAATACATGGACAAACATCGCCTCGCGGATGTTTCTTTTGATTTGTATCTTTGGCGCAGTCTATGGGAACATGAATGCCGCCGTTATTATCACGGACACCACGTTCCCACGTTAACCCCACCCGAAGGGTACGTTGATTTTGTGGAATCTTTGGAAAAAGAGGATGAATGCCCCAATAGACAGGTATTGATAAAGCGACAATTACAAAACGAACAAGGCGTTGAAGAAACAGTGGAAATGCAGTCAAAACATTGGCAGTATTTTGATTATCTTATTGAGTGCGGAGGGGATATGGTGAAGTGGGTTCAACAGGCTGATCTTGCGCGTACAAAAACCCAACACACATTGAGCGCTGAACTCATAAGCAGTCTTATCCGTCATGAACGCAAGAGTTACCTTGAACGTGGAGACCGCCCCTTATTTATATCCTTAAAGGGCTATCACAGGGGGTGAGATTGGAATGGAGAAGAAACGCAGAATTAGTTCACTCATGAATCAGGCGCCTCTTTACACTGGTTGCGTCATGCAACCTTGCCCTCTGGCGAAGACGGAGATGGGAGGGGCAAAGGACAATCAATGCCGAATAGTGCGGGCGCAATTTTTATGAGCCACGGTCGGTGTTTACTTGTCCTTTTGGGGATGAGAAGAGGCTGGCCTCTCGGCTTCCCCACTTTAAAAATTAAAAACCAAAAAGCCCCAATCGTCAGATCAGGGCTTCTATTTATTTAAGCGCGTTACGGCGATATATTTTACGTCTGCGGCTTTCGCGATGCGAATATAAGGCCGCCGCCAACCATTGCGATCAACAATCCAAGATAAGTAAAGATCGCTGTATAGCCACCCATTGGGCAAAAACGATTGCCGATTTTACTGACAATACATTTCGTTTTTTGTTTGCGGTTATAGCTCACGTTTTGAAGGTAATAGCCGTATTCCTGTTGCGTTACGCGCTTTGGCTTGCCGATGATTGTCATTCGGGCTCGAGCCTTTGAGAGCTCCTCATAAGACAAGGTTTTTTCTAAACTTGTGACAACGGGAACGATGCCAATTAAAATACTCAATGCGCCAATGGCAATAAGCACCTTTCCAAAGAGAGCGATATTCATGACAAAGCCCCCATCATGCCAATACCGCCAGCCATGCCCAAAAGAGCAATGACGCTAATGGCGGCGAACAATAAAGATATCCCTCCAATGAGGGATCCGACCAATCCTAAGATTGTGCCGTTTTGGTAATGAACGGCCTTTGCCGCTTTATATCCTTTAATGCCGCAGACAAGCGCGACAATGGCAAGAATGAGTCCCAATACGGGGATGAAGAATGCGAGTACCGCGCATACGCATGAAACAACGCCAAGAACTAATCCTGGCTGTTGTTCGCTTGCAGTGTTTGTTTCAGTCATAGTAAGTCCTTTAAATAATCAATTTGGAAATCAGGTATAAGTGCCATCAGAATTGTCGCTCGCGCGTCTGCGCGCAAAACCAGCAGCGCCAATAAATGTTAAAGCCAACAATGAGAGGTGTTTTAATAGTTGAAACAGAGAACATATCAAAAGGGTTCCTTTTTGAAAGCGTTAGTGACCGTGGGTTTCAGGGTAATTCAATACCAATTGAATCAACAAGTTACCCAAAAAGCAAGACCTCGAKGGCAAAATATGRTAAGAAAAACAAAAGGGAACCCTTTTGATAGGTGAAAACGTATGCACAATTCTTGCGCAACGCCCTGAAAACGTTAGGATTTTAACTATGCTGACACTCAAAAAAGAAAAAACAGAAATATCACATAATACGGGTAAAAAAATCGGATATGTCCGTGTTTCTGATACTGACCAGTCTGAAAACCTACAAATTGATGCATTAAAGCAAGCAGGATGCGATGTGATCTATGGCGACCATGGCGTGTCTGGTAGCATCAAGAAACGCAAGGGTTTGGACGAATTATTCGCAAGCCTTAATGAGGGCGATACTCTTGTGGTTTGGAAACTTGATCGCCTCGGCAGATCAACAATACATCTTCTGCAATTATTGGATGGCCTTCGAAAGCGCAACGTCGATTTCCAAGCGATAACTCAAGGCATCGACACCACAACCTCAATCGGGCGCATGCTCTATGGACAACTCGCAGTATTTGCAGAGTTCGAACGCGAACAAATCAGAGAACGCACCAAAGCAGGAATGGCCGCCGCAAAAGCCAGAGGTGTTCACATCGGTCGGCCGAGGAAATTAACTATTAGGCAAATTAAATGTGCGCGGTGTAAAATAACTAAAAACTCATACGATATAAATAAACTCGCAGTGGCGTACGAAGTTGCTCCAGTTACATTGTCTAGAGCATTGTCTTTGTTAAACGCTAGTCGTGACAGTAAATAGATTAGTATTTACTGAAAAAATAACTTAGCCAGTGTTGTGTTGCTTCAAGGTTCTCGCTTAAGGTGTGGGCAGTATCGTTTGTTAACAAGATTAAATTGGAGAAACAATATGTCTGGGTTATCAAGAATATTTGTCGGGATTCTAGGCGGTTTTGCCGCATCGTCATCAAAAGTATTAGCGCTAGATATTGAGCGTTTAGGGAGGTTTGTTGAAACTGGAAACTTAAATGATATGCATGAGTTGAAAGTTGCAATATATATTTTTACGCCATTATTAATGTTATTGGGAGGTTTAGTGGCTTGGGCATCTGGTGAAGAGCAACGAATGAAATTGCTTGCAATTGGCTGTGCCGCTCCAGCTTTACTTGCCCCTTGGACGGTAGGAGATATCAATAAGGGAGCAGCTAGAGGTGAGCAATACAGCCAGTTTTCAGTGGTTACTCAAGCTTATGCTGATGAATTTGGTGGTAATCCTAATCAATCAACTTTTTTAAAAGGGCTTAATGCGCTTTTGGGGCTGAGTGATATTAATGAACAAAAATATTGGGTAATAGTTGGTTCACGAAAAGACAATCAAGAAGCGGAACAATTTGCATTTGAAATAAATAAGGTTGATCCTAAAATTAAGGCGTTTGTAGGAAAACAAAGAGCAGGCAATGAATATTTCCCGATTATAGTTGGAGGGAAAAATGCGTATTATCCACTAGATAAAGCTATTGAACTTAGAAAAAATGCGATTTCAATTCCTATAATTCCTGAAGATAGCTACTTATCAGATTTCCCTGATCGTTGAGCAATGGATTTCCTATAATTTTTTGTGATTTAACGGTAGGTTTAATTGTTCGAAGTCATGCGCAGTATCTCTACGTTCAAAAACTGATTTATGAATGATAGCACCATCGGGGATGAATCGAGGTTCACAACTAGGAAAATAGACACCCGCAAATGAAGTGCGTTTTGTTTTGTTTTGTTTGGATTCTTTTCTAGGAAGGTATTCAATTATGCGCCATCCCCAGCTCATTGAGTCGTTTGGTAATGCTAGTGGGTTAAGAGGAGTATATTTCTTCTTTTTATTTTTACCCAGCACTATATCATTTACAGTTCGTGTATTAAAAACAAGGCCAGTTTTTCTACCTTCGTTAATCATCCACTCCAAAGGTATTTTGGCTAGCCCACTACTAGCTTCTGGGTATTCTTTCCGAGTCTTACTGGTAGTTTTGATACGTTCACACCTCCTTTGTTCATAACTATTGCTATAGTACAGGCAGTAACACACTTTTTATCAAATCATATTTTTCATATTTACGCACCAATGCCAATTCGTAAAAACTACGATTCAAAACAACTAACTGATTACTGTCAAAAAGAACGAAAAGTAATTAGTATAGATTATAATGAAATGATACAATTAATGTCGAAGGAGTATGCTAAGGAAGTCGAAATCGCGATCGGAAACAATGTAAATTTAGGTAGTGATGAATTCGAAAGAGTTGTGAAAGATATAGCCGAAACTTTTTTCTTAAAGTCATTCAGAAAAGATCAGTTTGCTGCATATCAAAAAAAGTTAAATGAAAGTACCGTCACTGGAATTCAGAAAACGAAACCCGCCGCTAGGTTAATTTGTTTGATTTTAATTCTAAGTTCAATGTATTTTCTAATTTGGCATTGGGCAAAGTTTATTATGCTTTTTTTTTAAATTATAAATAGCATATAGTTCATTAGGTTCACACCCAAACATTTTTTCAGATTCTGATATRAAARTATCCGCAAGAGTTTGTTTTTCTTGCTCAGACAAGTTGTCAAAACTTGAAGTTTTTATAAGGAATGTTTTTAGCTGATGGTTGTTTTCAAAGTTCATATCTATTGTTGTGATTTTTTAATTTATGCCTATTATTAACATGAAGTTACATGCGATAAAAGTGTAAATTTAACCCTATGATATTATTCGATAATATCAACACAGGAATAGATATTTTTTTTGAAAATTGATAATTAATCATGACACGAGTGATTCTTAATTTATTAAGTTGCTTGTATTCTGACTATATTTTCAGAAACCACTTTGGCTGAAATGAATGTTTCAGTCCGACCAAATAAATCATAGGTTAAATAAGGCGATAATGATGCATGAATATGCGGTTGGTCGCCCGCTGTCCATCAACGTTAAGCTTTCAATAAAAATAATCAATGAATTTATTGTATTTATTTGCCCCAACGGAGATGAATTTGAAATCATCTTCTCAACAGGAGTTACTAAAGCGCTTGAAAGGTTATCCCTACCGACAATAATGCCTGAAGTTTTTTTAGACTCTTCTTTGATATATCTATTTCTACACGAATTGGCACATTTAAAAGCTGGCCACTTTGAAATCCTTGGAGTGGATATGACTTGCGAAATTAATGAAGAGGATCATAAATTTGGATTGGTTTCGCGAGGTCAATCGGAATCATCGCCAATTCCAGAGCTTGCAAATATAGATTACCTAAAGCTTGAGCGTTGCCTTGAGTTACAAGCCGATCATGCCGCGACAGAGATTTTCTTAGAGACTTAGCGGGATAATTTGATTGTTGGAATACATGGGCATGCGATGTTTGCCTGTTTTTACAGTTGCAACCAATTCCTCATGCGCTTCACCCAATGGGAGAGGGTGCCATGTGTTTTGATAGCMTTGGAAGGCCACGGCATAGCCGTCTATGKCACTGTCRATTTCAAAACAGAAYTTCTCACCAAGCTTGAGCRTYTCATTSGGTTTAAGGATATTTCGTGCCCGTTCAATAAGTTCTATGCTTTTAGGMAGTTTGATGATCGAGAGYTTATCTTTRAYCGMGTTKTCTGGAATATASGCATTCCAATTGAGCGTMTTTKRAACAGSAAATAATTCTGGCGCAATTGTTCGTGCGGCTTCGTTATGATGCTGAGCAATCCAAGCGTGGATCAATTTTGCTTTTGGTTTTGCAATGGCTCCCCGCCTGAAATTCCTTAAGTAATCTGCGCCTGTTAGAAGTTTGTAGCCAAAGGCTTCTTCCATCAGCTCTTCCACATTTTTGCCTGTTAAATCAGATAACGATCTTAAGACAACATAGAGTTTGGCACGGTCGTCTTTATTTGCCGTAAGCCAATCAATGTTTTGAGAAATTTTCAAAATGGTAATACCCGTTTGAACCCGCACAATACCTAGAGACTAGAATTCGTTGCTACCTTAAATTGCACTGATCAGCAAGATGCGAACGAAAATATCTCTTTGTGAAATAGGACTTTTATCCTATAATGTTCCACTTACGTTCTTTCGTGGTGAAAGACAAAAAAGGAGATAGACGCGATAGAGAATTGAAAGGCACGAAACTCATGACTAAAAAATCGACAGAAAACCCTAACCCAATGCCATCCTTGTCGATTGATTGGGATTTGTATGGCTCAATGCTTGAAGACAGTGATCTATCAGACGAACAAAAACGCGAACTGATAGAATCTTTATGGTCTATCGTCGTTACGTTTGTTGATTTGGGTTTTGGTATTCATCCTATCCAGCAGGTCTGTGGAGAAGATGATGATAATCTGGCAAAGGCAATCGCTGATATGGTATCCTTACCAAATCATGCACTTGGACAATCCGAATCGTGGCACCTATGAGGACAAACTAGAACCAGCCCTTCAAATCATTGCAAGCCCTTGGAAACTATGGGCTTCTGGCAATATCACTTTGCGCAGATTAGTGCTGAAACTCGCCTTTGCAGAGCGTATTCGCTATGACCGAAATAAGGGGCCTAGAACCGCCAATTTATCTATACCTTTCAAGGCGTTAGATGGTGTTTTAGGGGGTGATTTTATAGATGGTGCGACCGAGAAGACTCGAACTTCCACGGGATATTATCCCACAGCGACCTCAACGCTGCGCGTCTACCAATTCCGCCACGATCGCACCTGAGATCGGAATGCCCTTGTTTTAATCGGAACCGCATCAATATGCAAGCGGAAAGCCGTTACATTTTACCTTTAAGTTTGAAAACATATGAAATCACCTCGGCCACGGCCTTGTAATGTTCCTCTGGGATTGTTTCTCCAATCTCAACCATGTCGTACATGGCACGCGCAAGAGGTTTATTTTCGACCAATGTCACCTTATTATCATTGGCGACTTCTTTAATTCTTTGCGCGACTTCATCCGTTCCCTTGGCCAGGCACACGGGCGCATCCATTGTTTTTGGATCATATTTCAACGCAATGGCAAAGTGAGTCGGGTTGGTGATCACGACATCCGCCTCGGGCACGGATTGAATCATGCGTTGTTGCGCCTTTTCCATCCGTAATTGACGAAGGCGAGCGCGCATTTGTGGGTCCCCTTCTGTCTGTTTAAATTCGTCCTTAATGTCTTGGCGGCTCATCATGATTTTTTTCTTGTGCTCCATACGTTGATACACAATATCAACAACGGCCAAGATAAATAGAACGACCAAAACACCCGTCATTAAGCGGAAAAACAACGCCTTTAATTGATCCAACATATACGGAATGGGTAAGCCTACATAATGATCGATCGTGTCATAAAACGGGGACAGTAAAATAAAGCTGACCGAACCGACGATACTGATTTTCAGCAAGCCTTTGAAAAATTCAAACAAAGACCGCATAGAAAATAAACGCCCAAACCCCGCAATGGGTGAAATTTTACTCAAAGACGGCTTAATGCTTTCGGGGGATAATAATGGTCCAATCTGTACAAAGGGACCAAGAAAGGCCGCCAATAATAAAAATAAAATCGGAAGCCCCATCTGCATTCCGACGGCCGAGAATAATTCAGAAAGAACCTTTCCAATCCCCCCTGATGGCCCATGCAATTGATAGGAATTATCAAAGACAGATTTTAAAATATCTGCAATTCCACCCATCATGCTGGACCCCATGGCCACAATCACAATCGTTCCGGCCAACAGCATCACCCAGTTATTCATCTCACGAGACAGGGGCACTTGTCCTTTTTTTCGCGTTTCCTCAAGCTTTTTTGGGGTTGGTTCTTCGGTTTTTTGAGCGTCGTCATCACCTTCAGCCATCAATTCCTCCCATGTCGGAAAAGAACATACGGATCGCGGAATCATATTCACCAATCCAGTAAAGAAGAACCGTTGATGTCACTGTAAATAAGGTTAAAAACCCAAGTAGAATTTGAATAGGAAGCGCCAAAATAAACACCTGAATTTGCGGCATTAAACGCCCCAAAACACCCATACAAATATAAAGAAGAAGCGACACCATCATAAACGGAACTGCCATATAAAACCCAATTTGGAAACTTTGCGCGACCGCCTTGGCGATTGTTTGCGCCATCCCCTCAACAAGCGGGAAATCGGCGCCCATCGCAAATGTTTTATAGCTGTCGACCAAGGCGTAAATCAAAAGATGATGCAGGTTTGTTGAAAACAATAAAACCGCGCCCGTGATCGATAAAAACGCCCCGATGATCGACCCCTGCCCCGCCATTTGTGGATTAAAAACCATCGCGTTACCCAAACCCGTTTGCATGGATATAATCATCCCACCCGTATCCAGCGCAGTCATAAAAATACGCGCGACCGTTCCAATGAAAAACCCGATAACAAGCTCTCTCACCATCACCCATAAAAAAACAGGGGAGTTCATATTTAAATCAGGGACAAGGGGACTAATCATCGGTGTAATAACCGCAACAAAGGCAAATGCAAACAACAATCGAACACGCGAGGAAACAAAGCTATCGCCAATGCCTGGCATGACCATAATGGCCGTCCCCATACGGGCAAAAACCATCATAAATGTTGCAACCTGTCCCGTCACATACGTGGCAAGAAGAGATTCCATCTATGATCCAACGCCACCAGCGATAATTTGATCAGCCAGCATCCGCATGAATTCTGTCATTTTAATAGAAAAGGCAGGAAGCATGACGTAAATCGCCATAAAGATGGCAACGATTTTAGGAACAAACGCCAATGTCATTTCTTGAATTTGAGTAAGTGCCTGAAACAACGCCACAATCAAACCGACAAATAAACCCACCAACATGACGGGCATTGATATTTCAATCGCCATCCAAATGGCCGCGCGAGCCAATGTAATTACTTCCATTTCATTCATATCGCTATTATCGACAAAAATAGAGTGTACCGCAAGATTTTATATATTGACGTATTGTGCGCCCATATGCATTAATAGAGACAACAGGGAATCAAAGAGAGTAAAAATGACAATAAACACTCCACCAGGCAACATAGACGAAACCTTCGAAATAACTCAACTGGCTTTCGATGCCTTTATCAAAGGGGAAACGAACCCCGCCCTTGTTGCGATACAAAATCTTTTATTCGAACCTGAAAAATCTCTCGACCACGATTCTCGAAACCGTCTTTTTCAAAAAGAACAGAGCCGTATGATCGATAATATCTTTGAAGGCACGATCGATTCATATCTGGCCCTTCTTGATAACAACCACGTTCTTATGAAACTCCAGGAATTATTCGCATCAAACGTATTTTCGAAAGCTTCATTTAATGAATCGATCAAAATTTCCAATACTCTTATCGAGATATGTGAAAACAGAATAGAGAGTATAAAAAAAGAAGATGACGATATTATTCTCGAAAATGGTGAAAACCGATTTTCAAGTGCCATTCAACGACTCTATGATGAACATTTCATCGATTACACATATACCGAAGGCGAACCAAACCACATGGATCCGGCGCGTAACGTTCATCTTTTAAAAGAAAATGGTTTCGAAATATTCAGATCAACGAACGATCTTGTGGCCGCGCATCTTGATCTTGCGCAATTAAAAATCGCCTATTATTCATCTGTCTATGAATCTGAAACACCTGTGACGCCTATGCTTCCATCAACTCAAGAGAAAATCACTCAGACCTCTCCTGAACAAGAGAGGCAAACCTGCATCAGTTTTATCAATCATGATTTCACCATCATGACTGCCCTGCCCCAAAATAGTGAAATTTTGGTATCGGCGATCACGAACCTTATCTCTGAACATTTCCCAAGACAGGCACATCAATTTCCGTTTAATGCAAAAGTTTTGACCCCATGATCACATCATCTTTAAAAACCATCGAAAAAGAATTCAACGCTCTTTGCAATGTTGTTCACGCTAACTTTGATCAAGAAATCCCTCTTGTATCCGATTTATCCAAAGACGCGCAAATGCAAACAGATGATTTCGCCTTGACCTATCCTGATAAAGCAGAGCGCAAATCTTACAAAAACTTCACATTTGAAAAAGATATCCTTGAAACCACCCTTTCGATCCTCACGCTTAAAACTGAATTTTTGGATTACCACGCGGAAAACACGCCTGTCTTTTTTGAAAAACAAGAAGCCATGAACCACATGAAATCCTTTGAACTTTCTGATGATGCGGATGCTTGGCAGAAATTTTTTGAAGTCACGCACAAACAAACGGAGCAACTATCCGAAGAGTTCACCGATTTCAAAGACCCTCTTTCCAACATGAAGGAACAATACAATCAAGTGGCTAATAACGCGCGCGTGATCGAATGGACATCAAGTTACGATACGTTTTTGCGATCCCTTGGCGACAATCATAATAAATTGGCTCAGGAATACACGCTTTATGCGCGGTATAATATGGGGCTTCTTATATCTGATAGAAAAGCAAAAAGAGATCCTGTAGAAACAACGCTGAAGGTTATTCAAGCGGCCCTTGAAAATTGTGGCGCTAATCTAGAAGAGGCAAAGGCCATTCAAGATTTCTTGCCTCGCTCAAAGCCTGCAAAAATGGCGCATACTGTGCAAAAAGCATACGCCTCTTTCACGTTAAATTAAATTGAAATGGGTGTTTTAGATCGGCATCCGCATGATGTCTTGGTACGCTGACACAACTTTATCACGGACTGAAACCAATGTTTGCAGTTCAAGTTCCGCCTTTGTCACGGCCTCAACAACTTGTGAGATATCGGCTTTACCTTCGACGGCGGCGGCCGACATAGATTCTGATTGACGCTGTGAATCAACAACCGATTCCACACCATCTTTTATCAATGATGCGAATGATACTTTATCTTCGTTCCCTGCACTTATACCACCCGTAGCGATTTTTGCAGTATTTTGATAAAGGCTYGCGGCTTGTCCAATTGCGTTCGTGTTCATTGTATCGAATCTTTCTTATTTGACTTTAGTATAGCAAATTTTTTAACCGCGAAGCAAATCAACAGTTTGACCCAGCATCGTTTTGGCAACTTTAACCATTCCCAAATTCGCCTCATAGGAGCGTTGCGCCTCGCGCATATCCATCATTTCAATCAGTGTATTAATTTTTGGAAGGCGAATATAACCATTCCCATCCGCGCCCGGGTGATCAGGCATAAATTTCAAACGAAAATCATCGCTTTTATCAATGATAATTTCTGAAACTCTAACTTTTTGAACGCCTGACGCGCGATCAAGTTCATTTTGAAAAATCACTGTCTTACGACGGTATGGATCAGCATTGGGGGTATTTGCCGCCGTGTCCGCATTCGCGATATTTTGTGACACCGCACGAAGGCGATCCCCTTGGGCGCGCATTCCTGATGATGAGACTGACATTGCATCTAAAATATTCATAGTAATTCTCCTTATGCTTTTCCGATTGCGATTCTCATCATATTCATATTTTTACGGTATAAATTCGCCATTAATGAGTWATCCAAGGCGATGCTTTGAGATTTAAAAAGTTGTTCTTCCAAATCCACTGCGTTTTCGCCATCTGGCGCCGCTTCGTATACCGAACGTTGCTCGCGCGCCTCTATACTTGGGCCCTTAACACCGTGGCCAATATGGCCATCATTTGTTGTAACTTGTTTGATCATCGGTTTGTTCTGGGCCGCGCCCATAACGGCGCCAAAATCAACTTTTTTCAGGTCGCTTGGGATGTACCCTGGTGTATCTGAATTGGCAACATTTTGCGCAACAAGAACCTGACGGTGGCTCAACCACCCCATTTTACCTGTTATACCTTTTAAAAGTCCGATATTATCTAACATAATTAAAACCCTAAATTTGTTTTCAGGGATATACATTGCAGAAAGCGTGCCAAAATGACCGAGTATGGCGAAAAAGATAAAAATACAAATAATTTCAAACCTTTAAAACCAAAAGGTCGAACAACCGCTGTTGCCATTAAAGACGGTAAAAAGGGGAGGTCCGTTCCAATCGTAACGGCCGCAGCGCGCGGTGCATTGGCTGAAAAAATACTCTCCATCGCCTTTGAAAACGATATCAAAGTACGCGAAGATGCGGATTTGGCTGAACTCCTTGCGGAACTAGAATTAGAATCCCCTATTCCGACCGAAGCCTTGATGGCGGTTGCGGAAATTTTATCCTATGTGTATCGTGCAAATGGAACTGCGGATCCATTTAATGCAATTATAGACAACGAAGAAGGTGAGACCTCCCCATGACAACTGAAGATTACATCCGATTTGCATCTGCCCTCGTTCTTGTTTTGGCTTTAATGGGCATTTTGTCTATTATCGTTCGTAAACTCAATAACGGCACAGGTGGGTTTTTGGCAAAAAGCGACCGTCTTTCAGTTATTGAACAAAAAATGATCGATGGCAAAAATAAAATGGTTTTGATCCGCCGCGATACTGTTGAACATCTTGTCATTTTATCACCAAATGGAGAAACAATTGTTGAAACAGGGATTAAATCACCTAAAATTGTTAAGTCACCAAAAAACAAGAAAGACATTCCCCTTGAAATTTAATAAATCATTCTGGATCAAGCTCTCAATATTTTTGGCCGCGGTTGGCGCATTAATTGCCCCCGCCGTTATGGCGCAAAGCCTGACTTTGGATCTTGGCACACCTGATGGTGCAACTGGCGCATCCGGTGAAACATTATCAGGTCGCATCATTCAAATGGTTGCTCTTTTAACCGTTTTATCCCTGGCGCCGTCCATTTTGATCATGATGACAAGTTTCACACGCATTGTGATTGTTCTCTCCTTCCTTCGGACCGCGATGGGGATTCAGCAAACGCCGCCAAATACTGTGATGATCTCACTCGCTATGTTCTTAACATTTTTTATCATGGCGCCGACATTAAACACGGCCTACGACGTTGCGTTGGAACCTCTCCTGAACCAAGAAATTGATGAAATGGAAGCGTTTGAACGCGGTATAGAGCCCTTCAAAGCGTTCATGTTAAAACACACACGTCCAAAAGATTTAGAACTTTTTGTAAGCCTCAGCGAAACTGAACTGGGTGAAACCGCAATGGATACGCCGCTTCATATCGTCATTCCGGCATTCATGATCTCAGAATTGAGGCGAGCCTTCGAGATTGGCTTTATGCTGTTCCTGCCATTCCTGATTATCGACATGGTGACCGCATCGATTTTGATGGCGATGGGTATGATGATGTTACCGCCCGTGATGATATCACTGCCGTTTAAAATTATCTTTTTCRTGCTCGTTGATGGATGGTATTTAATTGCAGGGTCTTTGATCAAAAGTTTCGATAGCACAATTCCCTTGCCCGACTCGCAATAGCGTTAAGCCTATTTTTTATCCTTACTGCCTTCTAAAAACGCGCTGAATAAATCAACTTCGGATGTGAGCCCAAGAAGAGTTTCACGATCCGCTAGGGATGAACTCTTCGATGGGCGCGTTATGATTTTAAATGTTTTATAGCTTGGGCTCTGCTTCATAATATCACCATACACCCCTGCAAACCGTTGCAACGCATCATATTGATCAGAGAGGCTGAGCGCGATGGCTTGATTTAAAACCATTTGTGTTTGCGTTTGTGTTGGTGGTATTTCTGTCGATAAATTCTCGCGGAAGATAAGTTTGTCCAAATTATCTGACACAGCAATCCAATTCCCCGATTTCCACGCCGTATCGACACGCAATCGCAATGTATCGTCCGTATCGGGCAATCCCTCCATCATAAACAGGGCATTTTCCGCCTGTCCCATATCTGAAAACGCGCGCGCCTTTAACATGATAATTTTTTCATGAAAATCATCTTGGCCGCCGCCGTCATAAAGAGCCATCATCATATTGACCTTTTTCAAAGTTTCCGCCGTGGCCTTTGGTTGCCTGTCCAGCAATTGAATGGCCGCAATCCGCAGGCCTGTCTTAATCGCGTCTTCGCCGCCCTCAAGCCGTTCCATTTTGTCATGAAGAACACTCACGCTTCGTGATAATAGACCAATATCCATTAATTTATCGGCCAAGCGGTCAATGATCTGGTTCCCCTCGTTTCCAACGGGCGTTAATTCTTTAAATTCATCATAAACAGTAATCGCCTCAACAGGATCCAATTCATCAAACATATCGCCGATAAACAAATTATTATACGCCTGAGACATAGATCGCACCGTTGATCTGCGTTTTTTAACGGTTTTCGCATCTTCGGCCGCGCGTTTTAAAATGTTTAATCCCTGCCGTGGCTGTTTATTCGCAATATAAAGGCGCCCTAAACTTTGATAAATTTCTTCTTCCAATTCATCGCCGCGCCATGCAAAACGGAGGCGTTCCATCCGTTTAATGGCCTCAGGAAGAAGCAAAGTTTCCCTTAATACCCCATCATTCACCAAATTCATTTCACTGCGAATACCATAAGGGCCAAGTTTATCCGTGAGAGACGCAACAGATAGGCTTGTGATTGCCTTATCAGGGTATCCTGCGATTTTCTGCGCTGTTCCTTTAAGGTATGAGATCGTGGCGTAATCTTCCGATGTTAGACTCGATTTATCCTCCACATCAATCAATTTAATCAAAGACAAGGCCTTCTCACCTTTATTCGTTTCAATCATCGCCTGAATAACAGGGGGCACAATTTGCATCCGAATAACCAAAGGATAATCGCGCGTGATTTCTGCATTATCGGGATATATCTCCAACGCTTTTGTTTTGTCATTCAATGCGGACAAGGTCGCTGTATTCCACAACCGCACTTCTGTATTTCGGTTTAATATTTCATCCGAAAACATCTCTGATGCCAGATCATATTGGCGTGCAAGGAAATGAGCCGCGCCTTTCAAAGCTTTATATTCAGGAGACTTCATTATTTCTTTATTCATGTCGCCTGCGATATTCAAATATCCCAATGCCTCTTGCCCCATTGCCCGTGACAAAGACAGCCTTGCAAGATCAAAAAAGAAACCAATTTTTTCATCCTTTACGGCCTTCACAAGGTCAACATCCAACTGTTGGCGGCGCTCTAATAATTGATCCAATGGAATATCCGCGCCCCAATCACCAAAAAAGAAAACGCGATTATTCGACAGCGCAATGTCCCTTTTTGCATCAACTAATTGTGGGTTTAAATACAGCTCCACCAAATCATTTTGAGATTTCGAAGAGAGTATCAGGCCGTTTTTCTTTTCAATGGAAACGTAATCATCCTGCGTTGATACCCGCACGCCGTCTGATTGTGGTTTTACGACGGCGCCAACAACCGCAGGAAGAATATCAAAATCAATAAAATCATGCGCCGTCAGCATCCGTGATTTCGCCTTTGGCACAACAAAAACGGCCAAATCATCACCGTAATCCGCATCAGATAGGCGTAAAATTTTTGACGAAGTCCCAAGAAGAATATCAACAATTGGTTTCCCTTCATCATCCAAGCTTCGGCGAATTTTCGATGATTTTAATTCCGGATCTTGGTCTGAAACAATAATTCTCCACACAAGATTTCCGCCCTCCGCACGAACAAACGCACCCGATGGAATGGCAACGCTCCACGCGTTTCCGCGTTTCATTTCAACGTCTTTTATGTCCCAGTTCAGGTCTTTTCCTGCCCCTGTCATTTCTGGCGGAAGTCCCGATTTTTTATCCGTTACAATAAACAAACGATCATAGCGTTGGAATACGGCCAGACTAAACCGTGTCGTGGATGATAACGTTATAATTGTGGGGTGCGCCAATGGGGACACCGTTTCCAAAACATCCATGTGCGGGGCATCCAGTGACACTTCTTTCATTTTGCCGTGCGTTTCGTCATCCGCTGTCACGACTTCGGCGTCGCTCTCTCCATCAAGGACGTCATCCAAGAATGCCGAAAAATCTTCATTTAAGATCGCAACAATCTCCACATCATCATCCGATACGTGCGATTCCACTGATTTTTCTTTAAGTACAACAGGGGCAAAAACAGGATGAGAAACAGCCGCGGTCTTTTCTTTGGTTTTTGGAGTTGCGACGACCGACGCATCAACGAACATATCCAAAATAAAGCGCGACCCAATTTTAAAATAACGGATCTTGGTCACTGTGTCCGCAAAAATCACGGACACATGTCCTTCGTTTTTTGAAATCTTTACAATCGCGTTCGTTTGACCTGCCAAGGCCTGAAAACCCGCGTCGCTTGATATCTTTAATTCAATGGATTTTTCTTTCTCTGACACGACAGAAACATTTGCGCCATCGATCACAATACGTTCGTACCCGTCACGGGCATAGAGCTTTGAATCTGCGGCATTTATTTGTGCCGAAGAAAAAAGACAAATGACCGCTGTGAGAATCAAAAGACGCATAAAGTATTTATACACTTTCCGCACAAGAACGACCAGAGAGGATGTTTGTTATCAACGGGTTATTCGTCGTCCATCATGAGGGCGAATAAGGATGTCCAAGGCCGCGCCTTGGGGTTTAAAATCTCCCCGTAAACTGATCTTAATTGGTTTTTTGTATCCTGATTTTTTAAAGGCCGCCCCAATGATTTGAGCGCGCCTGAACCGAAAGGCATTCCCTTTTTTTGTCGCGTTTGACGTCATCACAATTTGGTTATCTAAACTATTAAGAACACTTGATAAGTTTTTGATAATCAATGAAGATCGTCTTTTTAATTTTCCTTTTTCATTAAAAAAATCGCGCTCAATAGACAGCATTAAATCATCATGAATCCTGGTCAAGGACACAGCGCCACCCGCATTCGATTTATTTAAAAGTTCGCCCAAGACGGCCTCGATATAATCAATGTTTTCACCCGCCTTATAATCAATCTGATTAATATTCACACCCTCGTTCACGCCCGCATTTTTCGCGGCGCCACTATAATCCGCGACCGAATGTTCCATCACTGCTAATTTTTTATCCCACTTCCCCTGCACAGGATCGGACATCGCATAGAGCAAAACAAAAAATGTAAGCATCAACGCAACAACATCCGTAAAGGAAACCAACCATGTTGAATTGCCTGCCCCACTGTCTTCATCACTCCATTGAGGTTTCCGCATCACAAGAAGATCCAGAGTTTTTTCCTTCGGCTCATTGCCTTTATCACCTTCAACAGTGCCATCAATCGACGTTATTGCGCGCCCTCCCTCATTGGAAAGAAGCCAATAGACATCATCGAGGGGTTCCCCTT
>NVSI01000006.1 GCA_002401195.1 Alphaproteobacteria bacterium | reverse complement strand
GGCGTCAAGCGCAGCCCTTAAAGAGATTGTTCAAGAAGTCACCGTTCCCATCGTTGCGGACATTCATTTTCATTATAAACGCGGCGTTGAGGCGGCGATGAATGGGGCGGCTTGTTTGCGGATTAATCCAGGGAATATTGGTTCCGAAGACCGCGTTCGTGAAGTCATTAACGCGGCGAAAGACAATAATTGTTCTATTCGTATTGGTGTGAATGCGGGGTCTCTGGAGCGCGATTTATTGGAAAAATATGGCGAGCCGTGCCCCGATGCAATGGTTGAAAGTGCGCAACGTCACATCCGTATTTTAGAAGATCATGATTTTTTTAATTTTAAAATTTCATGTAAGGCCTCGGATGTGTTCATGGCCTGCGCGGCGTATCAACAATTGTCCGAAGTTTGCGATTACCCATTGCATATGGGGATTACAGAGGCTGGGGGCTTACGCACAGGGACGGTAAAATCCGCGATTGGCCTTGGGAATTTATTGTGGAACGGTATAGGGGACACAATCCGCGTTTCATTGTCGGCCGACCCTGTTGAGGAAGTGAAAGTTGGATTTGATATACTAAAATCGCTTGGCCTGCGTCATCGCGGTGTGAATATTATTTCGTGCCCATCATGTGCGCGCCAACAATTTCAAGTGATTGATACAGTCGAACAACTGGAAAAACGCCTTGAACATATCACAACCTCAATGACGGTGAGCATCATCGGATGTGTTGTAAATGGCCCAGGTGAGGCGTTAATGACCGATATCGGCCTGACGGGTGGTGGCGCCGATAATCATCAAATTTATATTGGCGGTGAAAAGGCGCATCGTTTTAACAATGGCGATGCGTCAATCGTTGACCATATTGTTGAGATGGTCGAAGATAAAGCCAAAGAGATTGAGGCGAAAAATCCTAAGCAAGTGGCCTAGAGTTTTGTGTCATTTTCGGTCGTTCTTTCGTGCCTGAATTTACCAATAAGGCAAGATCCCATTCCGATCAATGTTGATAAAGCCATGAATGGTGAGACAAGAGCCACAGCATAAATCAGCCAAATAATGTAATGTATGAAAATGCAGTTGCTCAAAATTTGTCTGGAATTTCCGATGAGTCCATATGTCGCGATTGTGGACGCAAGGGGCGGGAGGAGACTGTATATATCTTGATAAAAATAAAAGCATAGAATCCAGATAAGAACGACAATAATGTAAATCATTGGGGATGAATATTTTTCAGGGAGATAGCATTTTGCGGTCGCGCGAATTGAACTCAGAACATTTATAATGAGAGCGGAATATCCTGAAATCAAATAGAAATGAATAGCCCAACAGAGGCCGCCGGGAATATCCCACCATATAATAGATCGATGGCTTTTAAGCTGTAACTTCCAAATACTCATGGCAAAGCTTAAAAAACCAAAAAACTGCGCAATGTTTAAAAAGTTATCCATGAAAGCATCTTAACCAGTAATGTTTAAACCATGTTTGTTTTTGTATAAAAAAGGCCGCTGAATAGCGACCTGATTTTTTTCTTTAAAGGCAAATGAAAGTTATTTACGCAGCAACCGTTTCTTCGGTTTTTGTCGTTTCCTTTGGCGCGACAACAGGGGGCGTCGGCGTTTGGCTGACTTCTTTTTGCTCTTGTTGTTGAGGGGCCTGTTGCGGCTTGTCCGCATTTAACGGCGTTTCCTCGGCCAATGTATTGATAATGCGTAGGTAATGTTCCGCATGTTGGTGGTAATTTTCCGCCATAACCCAGTTACCGGCTGACTCGGCATCTTTGGCCAAGGCTTGGTATTTTTCAGTTACTTGCCACGCAGTGCCGCGGATGCGTACATCTGGGCCGTTGCTGTCAAAAACGCGCATGCGTGATGGCTTTTTGTTGTTATTGTTATTATTACCGTGTTTTGCGCCTCGGTTATTGTTTCGGCGTGAGTTATTATATTTCATAAGTCCAGTCCTTCCTCGACATGTGTTTTTATTCACAGTTTATCCACATTGTTATCCACACATACATCAAGCGTACAGTATTCGTTATGATCTGCAAATTTTAATTGCTAGATCTTGTTATCCACATGACAACAAACGTCTATATATTGATTTATTCGTCTATTTCCACACTTCGGAATAAATCGGGTTGTTCGGTTGATAAGGACGACAATTCCGTATTCGCAGGGGGGCGACAACCCTTTATTTTTATTTTTTTTACTTTTGTGGGATAAGTCCAGAAACGCACCGGTCATGCCCTGCAAGATCATGGTGTACGCGAATCATTTCAAATCCAGCGTTTTCCATGAGTCGTTCGATATCGGGGGATTGCCCCGTGCCATGTTCGCACATGAATAACCCAGCAGGATTAAGGTGGTTGCGAATCTGTGGAAGAATCACTTTATAAGGGGTTAGTCCGTCTTTCCCGCCATCAAGGGCGATCATTGGATCGTAATCCCGTACGTCTTTATCTAATTTTTCAACTGTACGTGTCTCAATATAAGGGGGATTCGTGACAATGATATCAAATGACCCTTCAATTGATTCGAACCAGTTTGATTGAATAAATTCCGCACGATCCGCGACGTTTAGGGCTTGCGCGTTTTGTTGTGCGATTTTAAGGGCTGCGTCCGAAATGTCCCCGCCAACTCCTGTGGCGTTTGGAATCTCATTCAAAAGGGTTGTGAGGATGCATCCGCTGCCCGTGCCTAGATCAAGGATTCGAATGGCTCCTTTACCTTTTGAGAAGGAGATTGCCTCATCAATAATCTGTTCAGTTTCGGGGCGCGGGTCTAAGACATCGTTTGTGACGTGGAAGACGCGGCCGTAAAATTCTTTCTCTCCTATGATCTTTGAAACAGGGCGGCCTTTGAGCCGTTGGCCTATAAAATCATCTAATGTTTCGCGTTGTTCTTGGGTGAGCGGGATTGTGTCCATGCCGATCAGGTCAGAATCAGTAAGATTCGTGATGTGCTTTATGAACATTCGCGCTTCAAGAGGTGAATTTAATTTTTGGGATATTTCCCTTAACTTGACACCGTCATTACACGGCTTGTCCGTGTAATCCAGAAGATCAGCATATAAATCGTTCCATTGCGGGTTTTCTTCTTCGATAAGATTTATTTTCCATTGCCTTGAATATCGTCGAAGGCGTTTTTCCCATTGAACGGCATCTTCCCAATTCCCGCATTGTTTATACCAAACGAGGTTTTTAACATTGTACTTCTTTGTGAATTGGCTGCCAATATTGTTTTTATGTTGGCATGTTCTTTTGAGTAAATCAGAGGTCATCCCTTTGTATATCGTGCCATTTTTCTTGGCCGAGAGCATGTAAACGTAAAAATCTTTAGTCATGGTGTCAAAGCCTGTTAAATTTGGATTACACGTATTTGCGGGGCAAAACATGTAATGACGAATACAAAATATTAATCAAAATCGGCGAGTTTTGCCGCGTTATCCTCGGCAATGAGGACATCAATGATTTCATCCAATGCATCACCCGATAAGACAGCATCCAATTTATGGAGAGTTAAGTTGATGCGGTGGTCACTGACGCGCCCTTGCGGGAAGTTGTATGTGCGGATACGCTCAGAGCGGTCTCCGCTTCCAATTTGTGATTTACGATCGGCGGAGCGTTCTTCATTCGCTTTGAGGCGTTCATTTTCCAAAATACGTGATTTTAAGATCGTCATGGCTTTTTCACGATTTTTATGTTGCGAGCGGCCGTCCTGGCATTCCACAACCGTATTTGTTGGGATGTGAACGACACGTACAGCAGAATCAGTCGTGTTTACATGCTGTCCTCCTGCGCCCTGGGCACGGAAAGTATCGATACGAAGGTCATCTGGCTTAATATCGATATCAATGTCCTTTGCCTCGGGCAAAACGGCAACGGTTGCGGCGGATGTGTGAATGCGCCCACCAGATTCCGTTGTTGGAATGCGTTGAACACGGTGTCCGCCGCTTTCAAATTTCATTTTCGAAAACACGTTGTTCCCAGAAATCGTTGCGATAATTTCTTTGTACCCACCAATATCGTTTTCGGACACAGTGTCGACTTCAACCCGCCATCCATTTTTCGCGGCAAAGCCTTTGTACATGATAAAAAGGTCAGAGGCGAAAAGGGCGGCTTCATCCCCGCCAGTTCCGGCGCGAATTTCAAGAATAGCGTTACGAGAATCTGTTTTTTCCTTTGGAATAAGGGCAATTTTGACCGCGTGTTCCAAATCGGGAAGGGTTTTATTCAGCTCTTTTAATTCTTCGGCCGCGATTGCCTTCATTTCAGGATCGGTAAGCATGTCTTCGAGGTCGGCCTTTTCCTGTTTCGCGGATGTAAAGGCGTTGATCGCTTCAACAACGGGTTCAAGTTCGGCGTATTCTTTGGATACTTCAACGAATTTTTCGCCGTCCAGCTCTCCTGATGACATCGATGCAGTGAGTTCCGCATGGCGGTCAGTGATTTGTTGGAGGCGAGATTCAATAGACATGGTGATGTGTTTAAATGAATTCTTAATGAATTTCAAATAAAAGAAAAAGATGGATGTGTACTTTATTGCCGTGCAGGCCTGCGGTTTTTTGGCTTTTGGGCTGTCTCTGGTGTCTTATCAATTTAAAAATCAACGCACGATGTTCGCTATTCGTGTTTGTGGGGACCTTATTTGGGCGATCCATTATTTCCTTTTATCGGCGATGACACCAGCTGTAACCGTTCTTATCGCGTCATTGCGTACATTTTTATCTGTCTTCGTTTGTCCGAAACAGCGAGCTGTTGTTGTCGGTGTCGCGATCATCAGTGTATGTGGGATATGTGTTTATTATGGGAGCGGCGATTGGAAGGGTTATTTGCCGGCGTTAACGGCGATTATTTATGGTTTATCGACTTATTATCATGAAAACTACAAAATTAGTCGTATTTTGATGGGGGCTGGATTGCTTGTTTGGATATGTATTGGTGTTTTATTTCAATCTTACGCGGAAGTTATAAGTTCGTCTGTGGGCCTTATTTCTCTCGCTTTAGGATTTTATCGTCACAAAAAATCTGGACAAGTCTGAATATATTCCTATATACTAATCTTGTGATTGCTTATGAATAAGGGTCATAATAGTAAAAAAGAAAGGAAGGGCCTCTTATAATGGACTTCGATAAAATGACTGAAAAATTACGAGGCTTTTTCCAAGCCGCGCAAAGCCTTGCTATGCGAAAAAACAATCAATCATTGGAACCTGAACATTTGCTTCGTGTGATGTTGGATGATGATCAAGGCGTTACGGACTCTCTTGTCATTGCGGCGGGCGGAAATCTAGGGACTCTTAAGGCCTCATTGGATCAAACTTTGGCGAAATTACCCAGTGTCACTGGCGCGGCAAATGGCTTGCGCATGGCGAATGATTTGGCGAAAATTTCCGAAGATGCAAAAATTCTGGCTGAAAAATCAGGGGATAAATTTGTCACCACTGAACGGTTTTTACAGGCCATGACAATGGCAAAAAAATCAGAAGTTTCAGGTGTGTTGGCCGATGCAGGCGTGAATGATAAACAGTTAAATGCCGCGATTAACAACCGCCGTAAGGGGCGCACCGCCGACAATGCGAATGCCGAAGATCAATTTGATGCGTTGAAACGTTATGCCGAGGATTTAACGGAAAAAGCGCGGAGCGGAAAATTGGATCCCGTGATTGGCCGAGATGAAGAAATTCGCCGTACGATTCAAATTTTATCACGTCGGACGAAAAACAACCCTGTTCTTATTGGTGAACCGGGCGTTGGTAAAACGGCGATTGCCGAGGGGCTTGCGCTTCGTATTATTAACGGTGATGTTCCTGAATCTCTTAAAAATAAACGCCTGATGTCGCTTGATTTGTCGTCCCTGATTGCGGGCGCGAAATTCCGCGGAGAATTCGAAGAACGCCTAAAAGGTGTGTTGGACGAAGTGAAAGAGGCCGCAGGCGAAGTTGTCTTGTTCCTGGATGAATTGCATACATTGGTTGGCGCAGGGAAAACCGAGGGCGCGATGGATGCGGGAAACATGTTGAAACCCGCCTTGGCGCGTGGTGAATTGCACATGGTTGGCGCAACAACATTGGAAGAATACCGCAAATATATTGAAAAAGATGCGGCACTTGCGCGTCGTTTCCAGCCTGTATTTATTAAAGAGCCAACAGTTGAGGATACGATTTCTATCCTTCGTGGATTGAAAGAAAAATACGAACTGCATCACGGTATTCGTATTACGGATACGGCAATTGTGGCCGCGGCGACCATGTCAAATCGCTATATCACGGATCGTTTTTTACCTGACAAGGCGATTGATTTGATTGATGAAGCGTCATCACGTTTAAGAATGCAAGTCGATAGCAAGCCTGAGGCTTTGGACGCGTTGGATCGCCAGATCATGCAGATGAAAATTGAGCGTGAGGCGCTTAAAAAAGAAACAGACTCAGCATCGAAAGATCGGTTGTCGAAAATCGAAAAAGATTTGAATAAGTTAGAATCAAAATCCGCTGATTTAACGTCACAATGGCAGGCGGAAAAAGACAAACTGAACAAGGCGCAAAGCTGGGCTGAGGCGTTGGATAAGGCGCGTCAAGAATTGGAACGCGCGGAACGCGATGGCGATTGGGCGTTGGCCGGCGAATTATCATACGGTAAAATTCCAGACCTTGAATCGAAAGTTGAGGAAGCGTCTCATTTGTCGAGCAAGGCCATGATTAACGAAGAAATCACATCCGAAGATATCGCCGAAATCATTAGCCGTTGGACAGGAATTCCAGTGACAAAAATGTTATCGGGGGAAAAGGAAAAGCTCCTTAATCTTGAAGATGCGCTTGCGAAACGTGTCATTGGTCAGGATGAGGCAATCACCGCCGTGTCCAACGCCGTTCGGCGCGCGCGTGCAGGACTCCAAGATCCAAATCGTCCGATTGGATCTTTCATGTTTCTTGGCCCAACAGGGGTTGGTAAAACTGAATTAACAAAGGCCTTGGCTGGATTTTTATTCGATGATGATGCGGCGATGGTCCGCATTGATATGTCCGAATTTATGGAGAAACATTCCGTTTCGCGCCTCATCGGTGCGCCTCCAGGATATGTAGGTTACGAAGAAGGCGGGGTTTTAACTGAGGCCGTTCGCCGTCGTCCGTATCAGGTGATTTTATTTGATGAAGTTGAAAAGGCACATGTCGATGTGTTTAATGTTCTCCTTCAGGTTTTGGATGATGGGCGTTTAACAGACGGGCAGGGGCGTACAGTTGATTTCACAAATACGCTTCTCATCATGACGTCTAATATTGGCGCGGATTTATTGGTGAACCAGCCAGAGGGCGCAGATGTTGAAGAAGTGCGAGACGGAGTAATGACCGCAATGCGCAATCACTTCCGTCCCGAATTCCTCAATCGCTTGGATGAGATTTTATTATTCCGCCGTTTGGAAAAATCAATGATGTCACAGATTGTGAAAATACAACTTCAACGCCTTCAAAAACTTTTGAATGATAAAAAAATTACATTAAAAGTGGACGATGACGCTGTTCAGGCCTTGGCCGATATGGGGTATGATCCCGCGTACGGCGCGCGTCCGTTAAAACGTGTGATCCAAACATCATTGCAAAATTCACTGGCGGAACAGCTTTTGAGCGGGAAAATTTCCGATGGAATGCAGGTCAGTGTCACGGTAAAAGATGGTCAGTTTGAATTTAAAGGGGAAAAAGTAAAAAAACAGGCGGCTTAATTGCTGATTCATGATATTTTTGATTCATGAAAATTTTATCCTTTTTTATCTGCTCACTCTTTTTACTGTCCGCATGCGAAACGCGGCCTTTGAACACGTCACAATCAATGACCATTGATATTGTTGGCGCAGACGAGGCCTATTGTATTTTGTCGACTAAATATAATCGCTATCAAGTTTACGCCCCTGACACATTGAAAATCGAAAGATCGATCGAGGATTTAAAAGTCGATTGCACAGGAAGCGCAAGCCGCCGCCGTGTTTTGACGTTGGAGCCAACATTTGATCAGCTTTATTACCGTTACCCAGAACATGTCACAGTTGACTTTTCGACAATGAATAATGGCAATCGTTACAATGGTTACCGCGCAGAGCCATCACAATTCGATACGATGGTCAAGGAAGTGGTGACGGAAGATTCTTTCTCTGCGCCTGTTGAAACGAAACAAACTTATCCCGTCCCACGGACATATACGATGGGTCGGAAATCATATCCTGTTTCCTTGGACTAAATGTCTTATACGGGTCAACAGTATTTATTTTGCGGCGTTGGCGGAAGCGGGATGAGCGCATTGGCGGTCGCGATGATTGCACGCGGCGCAAAAGTTTCAGGATCTGATCGAAATTACGATCGTGGATTATTCCCTGATCACTATCAAAATTTAATCGATAAAGGCGTCACAATGGTGCCTCAGGATGGTTCGGGCGTATCAAATGATTTGGACGCGTTGCTTGTCTCAAGCGCGATTGAACCGTCGATCCCCGATATTGGCGCCGCGCAAGATAAAGGCGTCACCATTATTAAACGCGCGGAATTACTGGCGGAACTGTCGAACTCGACCAACTCTATTACAGTTGGCGGAACAAACGGAAAAAGCACGGTCACAGCCATGATAGGGTGGGTTTTATCGGATTGTGGGGACGAGCCCACCATTTTAAATGGCGGTGGAATGTTAAATTTTGATCGTCAAAATGCGGTGATTGGAAATCCAACGAGAATGGTTTTGGAAACGGATGAAAGCGATGGGTCTATTACAAATTTTCACGGCGATATCGCGGTTTTAACGAATATTTCCGAAGATCATAAAAGCATGGATGAATTAATGGATGTGTTTGGAACGTATTTGGCGCAATCTAAAATGCAGGTTTTGAATATAGATTGTCCGAATGTCCGAAAATTAGCGAAAAAATTTCCCGACGCGTACACATACACTATGGATGATGTGCCAAAGAATTTGGATTTAATGGTTCCGGGGAAACATAATGTTTCGAACGCTTTGGCGGCGTTGGCGGTTGCGAAAATTTGCCAGGTTGATGATGCGCGCGCGATTCATTCTATGAATAAATTTAAAGGCGTGGTCAGCCGTCTGGAAGTCGTTGGAAAAACATCGAATAACATAACTGTGGTTGATGATTTTGGGCATAACCCAGATAAAATCGGTGCAAGCCTTGCGACATTGAAGGAAAGTGGCGCGCGGCTTGTTTTAATGTATCAACCACACGGTTTTGCACCTACTTTACAACAAAAAGACAGATTAATTGGAGTTTTTAGCCGATTTTTGGATAAAAAAGATGTTTTTTATATGCCTGAGGTGTTTTATGCGGGTGGAACGGTCGAAAAGTCCATTTCTTCGAATGATATCGTTCGAATATTGAAAGAAAAAGGCGTTAATGCGCATTTTTTTGAAGAAAAATCGGATGTTGAACGCGAAATACTCGAAAGCGCATCCAAAAACGATGTAATTTGTATTATGGGCGCGCGCGATGATGGGCTTCGCGTGATGGCGCGCTCTATTTTTGCTCGGTTAAATAATGAGTAAAAAAACTATTTCTATTATTGGAGCAGGGGAGTTTGGGCGTTTCATCGTGCAATATCTGACGCCTGAATTTGATGTTTCTATTCTTGATCCGTATCAAGATTTGAGCGATATTGAATGTACGCCTTTATCGTCTATTGTCGGTGTGGCGCAGGCGGATTTTATCTTATTGGCCGTGCCAGTAAAGGCAATGGATGCTGTCTGTGCCGATTTGAAACCGCATATAAAATCAGGGCAAACGATTATCGAATTGGCCTCCGTTAAAATGATCCCGAGAGATATATTAAAACGATCTTTTGGCGGTATGGATGGCGTGAATCTTTTGGGTGTGCATGCCTTGTTCGGGCCGACAAGTGGTAAAAACGGTATTGAAGGCCTGAATGTCACAGTGAGTGATATAGTGGGCGATAAATTTGACGCAGTGTATGGTTTTTTAGAAAAGTTAAACCTCAACATCACGGTTTGCACCGCCGAAGAACATGATCAACAAATGGCGTATGTACAGGGGTTAACACATTTGTTGGCCAAAACATTTAATGAAATGGACATCCCAGAGATATTTTTGACGACAAAAACATACGACCTTTTGGATCAAATGTGGAAAACGATCCGCGACGATAGCGATGATTTATTTGACCTTATCCAATCTCAAAACCCCTATGTTTCGGACGTGCGTGAGAAATTTTTAAAAATCACGCATGAAATTGATAACCGCTATCGCGATTAACGCCCCTTATTTCTTCATTGCGAGGAATAATGTTTTAAGAGTGATCGCTGTTGCCAGTGCCATTTTTCCAGGGACATTTTGGCTGATCGGCATTGGGAAGTCCTTGGTCAAAATAATGTTTCCGAAACTCTCACCAGTGTATTTAAACAAGAGTGTTTTTATCAATCGCCCTTGAACGCCTTCAATTAAAATGGGAACACCTTTCATGATCGCGGCCACAGCATTCCCAAGAATAGCAGCATGATCAAGACCGCAATGGGCGGTCATAAAGTCTTCGATGTCGAAAAATTCAGCTGCGTTCAATGCGTCAAATGCCTTTTGCGCGGCTGTTTCAACGCCTTGGCCAAAACTTGCGACGCAAAAAAGTTGTGTGGAATCTTCAATGGCCATCATGCCGTAACTGCACGCCATGGCGATTTCACTTGAATTTGGTCGGTCAAATTCGTTCGGTGCCAATTCGAATATTTGTAAGTCTGTATCAAGGATAGACGCCAAAGACCGAAGTGAGCTTTTTCCGTCTTTACAAGAATCGACAAATTTTTTGCCGTCAAACGCGTCGGATTCATCATATCCAGCCCAATAAAGAGCGCAGCGATTAACTTCGAATCCTTTCGAAAAGTCGTAAACGCGTGAATAGTATCCAAGCCATTGTGAGAGATGCGTTAATGTATCCTCGCCCGTTGTTTCAAATGGGGCTTTTTTAGGCATTGTGGGTAAATTATCCAAAAGGGATAAGACATCAGAAAATTGTGGGTTTGTATGTTCGCTCATATCCCTGTATATAAAGGCTATGACAGTCAAAAGCAATTACATGTTACCGTTTTTAAACTCCTACCAACGGACTTTTGTTAAAATTATGCTCGATAGCGTGATTGCGTTTTTTGCCTTTGGCGCGGCGGTCGTTTTGCAAAAGGGAAATCTTTATATTGATTTGCTTCCTCTTGTTGGTGAAATGCTTGTTTTTTCTTTGTTTTGCGCCGTTATTTTTACCGTTTTTAAAACACATCGCGCGATATGGAGCTATGTGTCGTTGGCCGATCTTCATCGTCTTTCATGGGCGTCTATTACGGCGATTTTATTGTATTTTGGCGTGCGAGAGTTCCTTTATGAAGAGGTAGGCCTCGATCACATTTTATTTAGTCAGCCTGTGATCACAGGGATGCTTCTTCTTGGTGGCTTATGTTCATTTCGTGTGCTGTATCGTAAAATTCATTTTGGCCACCTAAAGGACCCTAAAACAGCCAATGTCACAAAAACGCGTGTTTTAATTATTGGCGCAGAAGATTCAGCGGAATTGTTTATTCGATCGATCAAACATAATCCGAACAGTGCATATCGCATTTTGGGCATTTTGGATCCGCGCGCAGATCGTCAGGGGCGCACGATTCATGGCGTTAAAGTTTTGGGTAAACCAGAGGATTTAGGCCAAGTTGTTGAGAATTTGGATGAAAAGCCGCAACGCCTTATTTTTACAACGACGGAAGACACGAAAAAAGTGCCTTTGGATGTTTTGATTGCCGAGGCCGATAGGTTGGGAATGCGATTTTCACGTCTGCCAAGCCTGACTGAATTTAGAGACGGCGATACGGCCGCACATAATTTGAAGCCCATTGCGATCGAGGATTTGTTAGGGCGCCCTCAGGCCGCGCCAAACATGGAAACGATCAAAGATTTTGTGGTTGGTAAAAAAATTCTGGTGACCGGAGCAGGGGGTAGCATCGGGAGCGAACTTACACGGCAAATCGCGTCTTTTGGACCATCTGAAATGACGATCATCGATCATAGTGAATATAATCTTTATGCGATTGATTTGGATATCCGCCGCGATTATGGATTGATTCCGATGCAGACTATTTTGGCTGATATTCGCAATCAAGATAAAGTGAATGCAATCTTTAAAGAGCAAAAACCCGACATTGTTTTTCACGCTGCGGCGTTAAAGCATGTGCCTCTTGTTGAAATGAACCCCGCCGAAGGGATTTTAACGAATGTTGTTGGAACGCGCAATGTGGCGGAGGCCGCGTTAAAATGTAAGGCACAGGCCTTTGTTCAAATCTCAACGGATAAGGCCGTGAATCCAACAAACATTATGGGCGCCAGTAAACGTATCGGCGAATATTATGCGCAAGCCTTGGATCTAGAAAAATCACAGACGCGCTTTATCACTGTTCGATTCGGAAATGTTTTAGGGTCAAGTGGTTCTGTGGTGCCTTTATTTAAACAACAATTGGAACGCGGGGGGCCGTTGACTGTCACTCATGCGGATATCAAACGCTATTTCATGACGATAAAGGAGGCTGTGGGGCTTGTATTGCAAGCATCGGCCTGTGCAATCGCCCAAGGGGATGAAGAGCGCGGACGCATCCTTGTTTTGGATATGAAAGAACCGATCAAGATTATCGATGTCGCGCGGCAGATGATCCGTTTGGCGGATTTGACCCCTGATGAAGATATCGAGATTAAAATTACGGGGCTTCGCCCTGGTGAAAAACTGTACGAAGAATTATTTGATGATGCGGAAAAACGACTCGAGACAAACATCCCTTCAACCTTTGCCGCGAACCCAAAACCTCTTTCAAAGGCTAAAATTAAAAAGGCGATGACGGCGCTGATGAAACTGGCGGAAAATAACGATATTGACGGTATTGTGAAACAGATATCTGAAATTGTTCCGGGATTTAGTCACGAAACACATAAATAATCCTCAAGAATGCTTGACTTGCTTGCGGAATATAGTTAAGAATGCGCAAATTAATTGATTAATATAAGGAATAAAACCATGTCACGTCGTTGTGTTGTTACAAAAAAAGCTGTTATGTCTGGAAACAATGTTTCCCACGCGAATAACAGAACACGCCGTAAGTTCTTGCCAAATATTACTGATACACGTGTGTATTCAGAAAGCTTGGAAAAGTTCTTCAAAATTAAAGTTACGGCTGCTGGTCTTCGTACATTGGAACACAAAGGTGGTTTTGATGCATGGCTCATGGACACTGCGCCAACAAAACTTGAGAATAACGCGCTACGAAAAATTCGTACGCAAGTTCTTGCGAAAAAAGAAGCTGCGGCCGCTTAAGTCGTTTTCTTGAATAAAATGATGAACGACCCCGTATCTGATGCGGGGTTTTTTAATGTTAAACCAAAAGGAACACCGCTCAATGTCTGACCTTTATCCAAATCATGCTTTTGATATAGAATTTAAAGACCCAAAAAGCCGCGCGCGTATTGGGAAGCTTAAAACGCCTCATGGGACGATCGAAACACCGAACTATATCTTTTGCGGGACGAAGGCGGCATTGCGTTGCATGACGTCACAGCAGGCGGCAGAGGCGGGCGCGGACATCCATCTTGTGAATACGTATCATTTAATCGTTCAACCAGGCGCGGATATTGTTGAAAAATTGGGCGGTGCCCATGGTATGACAGGGTGGACTGGCCCAATGATGACGGATAGTGGAGGGTTTCAGATTTTTGCCTTTGGCGAGGGAACTGTGGCGGATGAAATTAAAGGCCGCCGTAAACAAAATCCAAAGGAAAAGCTTCTTCTTGATATTACAGAGGAAGGCGCAGTTTTTAGATCTTATATCGATGGATCGAAATTCATTTTAACACCAGAAAGCTCAATCGATGCGCAACGCAAAATCGGCGCGGATTTGATTTATTGTTTGGATGAATGTCCACCATATCATCTTGATCGCGACTATATGGCGAAATCAATGGAAATGTCACACCGTTGGGAAATGCGATCCCTTGATGAATTTAAACGCAAAGCCGATGGATCGCAGGGTTTGTACGGAATTGTTCAAGGCGGTGTTTACGAAGATTTGAGGAAAGAATCATGCGATTTCGTGTCCTCACAGCCCTTTTTTGGAACGGCAATTGGCGGTTCATTGGGCGTGACGGTTGATCAGATTTATGACGATGTCGTGAGCTGGTGTATGCCGAACCTGCCCGAAGATCGCCCCGTTCACCTTCTTGGAATTGGATCAATGCGCGACATTTTTAAAGGTGTCCGCATGGGGATTGATACATTTGATTGCGTCACGCCAACGCGTATTGCACGTCATGGATGGGCGCTTAGAAAAGGCGCACCGAACGAGCGTATGAATCTACGCAATGGACGTTTTCGCGATGACCCAACGCCATTGGATGAAACGCAGGATCATTATTATTCCCAGACGTTTAGTAAGGGGTATTTACATCACTTGATTAAAAGCCACGAACCGTTGGCTCAGCATRTTYTGTCCGTGCATAATATCGCGACAATGACGCGTTTGATGCGTGAGGTCCGCGCCAGTCTTCGTGACGGAACGTTGGATCAATTGGAAAAAGAATGGCTGGTTGATTAAAAACCTCTTTGAAGTCTAATCACTCTGCGTTAACAATGTTTTATGCAGAATGTTTACATGAATACGCACCCCATTGTTCAAGATCGCTTAACGCGACTCAGAGACAAAGGCGCATCACCGCAAGAATTCAGATCATATCTGAATGAGATTGCGATGTTTTTGGTTATTGATGCGACATGTAATCTGCCGATTTCGCCCACAATAATCGAAACGCCTGTGGCGCAAATGGAAGGGGCTGTGTTGGATGACACTTCCAACCCTTTGATTGTTCCTATTTTACGGGCTGGCTTGGCTTTTTCGGATACGATGTCTCGAATTTTACCGCATGCGGATACGGGACATATTGGATTGTGCCGTGATCCTGAAACACATGAACCTGTTGAATATCTTGTACGCCTTCCGAAAAATTTAGATCGTCCTATTTTTGTCGTTGATCCGATGCTTGCGACGGGTGGATCCATGATTGGAACGCTGGATATTTTGATCGCCCGCGGCGTTGATATGAAGAATATTAAAATTATCACTCTTGTGTGCGCGCCAGAGGGCATAGCGTCCTTGCGCGTAAAATATCCAACATTGGATATTTATACCGCGGCGGTGGATAGCCATTTGAATGACCACGCCTATATTGTTCCCGGCCTTGGCGATGCGGGTGACCGTTATTTTGGAACGGAAGGGTGATGGACGTCTTATGAGCGTGATTGAAACCAATTACAAAGAATTATTCCATCAATCATCTATGCCACGCATGGTTGTTTGCTCTCGGATGGCGGATGATGGCGAATTTCGTGTTTTAGATGCGAACACCGCCGCCGCGGCCTATTTTCATTTTGAAGAAGACGGCTTTAAAGGGCAAAAATTATCTCACTTTACCGACTGTGCCAATAGCGACCATATTTTGCAGGCTTTAAATGTGTGCAAACAATCGAAAACACCGATCTCGATTCAAGTCTTGCCGAAAATACCGGGTGAAATTCATGTTCAGGCCTTTTTGCTAAACCCTGTTTTAAACGATGATGGTGAGGTGAGTTGTATCGATATGCAGGCGCGCCCACCGGCGAATGATCAAGTCGCGGTTGAGAGAGAGCGCGACGATGCGATTTCAATGTTCACGACCGTTTTTGATTTAAGTGAGGTCGCAATCAGTGTGACCGATCATCATGGACGTTTTGTGCGTCTTAATGATGCATTTATTCGCCAAACAGGGTGGCAAACAATTGATCTGATCGGTGAAAAATTGACGAAAATTATTCCAACCGAAGATCATGAGGAGGCGTGGAAACGTCATGCTTTGGCCTTGGAAAATGCGCGGCGTGATTTTGGTGAAATTCGTATTTTGCGTCCTGATTCTTCTGTGATTTATGTGATGACAACCTCTGTGATGCTAGAGCTTAGCAACGGGCGGAGCTTTCATGTCACGACATGCGTTGATATTACGGAACTTAAACGTGCAAAAGATATCGCGGATGACGCGAACAAGGCAAAATCCGCATTTTTGGCGAATATGAGCCATGAATTACGAACGCCTTTGAATGCAATTATCGGGTTTTCGGAAATGATGATTAACGGCACACTCGGAAAAATTGATAACGAACATTACGTCGATTATTTAGGCGATATAAGATTTAGCGCAAAGCATCTTCTTCAGATTATCAATGATGTTTTGGACATGTCAAAAATTGAGGCTGGAAAAATGCCGTTGGATGAAGAGGATATTCATGTTTCAAACTTGATCGATAGTGTTGTTCGATTGATGAATGCGCGTGCGATCCAAGGGCATGTAACGTTAACGCAGATCATACCCGTGGAAACGTCGATTCTTGTCGTGGATGAACGTCTTGTGCGACAGGTGTTTTTAAACATCATCAGCAATGCGATTAAATTCTCACCCGAAGAGAGTGAAATCGTGATCACAACAGAACTCAAAGACAGTGATTTGTGCGTTGTCATTCGCGACACAGGAATTGGGATTAAAGAAGATCGTTTAAAAGAAATTATGGAACCGTTCGGTCAAGTAAACGACCCGCGTTTAAATAAGGGGCAGGGGACAGGCCTTGGCCTTCCGATTGCAAAGGCGATGATGGAAATGCATGGTGGGTCTTTGGTTGTGGAATCAACACAAGGCGAAGGAACGACCGTCACCTGTTGTTTTCCATCTTCGCGTGTGAAGCAAACAAAAACAATTGACATATGAGATATTGTTTGTTATATTACTTGTTACAACAAGCAACACAAGGAAAAAAAATGGAAAATAGAGTGATATTTAATAATTWGGCCGATATAGGCATAGGACTCATGTTGTTTGATGGTTATGAATGCGGCTTTCGTATTCAGACAGATGAAATTGTTTATGTAGAAAAAAATACTGCTTCTAAGCTACGAATAGGTATAAGCCCATCTCTTGATTTTGAAGAAGTCTGCGGTGATTTTGGGGTGTTTATGCCTGAGGGAGTAAAAGCAGAGGACCCTCATCTTATTTTAGATTATCAAACAGATAAGAACAGAGATCGATCTTTTAATATTGTTTTAAGAAGAATGAAAGAGGTAGGAAATACGAGAAATAAAACTGTGGATATGAAGCCATAATTTCTGTGGATGATGTCTACTTATGATGTGGTTTGGATCWTTTTCATACAGAATTTCTAAAGTGCGTGGTTACATTTTTTTAATGTGTATTCAGGAGTTTAAAAAGCTGCCTTACTTGGTTGGTACAAGAAGTGTATGGCGTTTACTTCCCATCTTCGCGCGTGAAATAAACCGAACGATCTTATTTGAATTTAAGGGGATTTTGTTTTTTAGCCGATGCTTTTTTAGAAATTTTTTCTCTTGAGAAATTTTCTATCGGCGCCTTTTTACGGGGCTCTTCAATCGTTTCTTCGATCCGCATTGTTTTCGTATCACCCATAAGGTTTGCAGAAATTTTATTTGCAATAACAGCAACCATAAAGGCCGCAGCCAGAGTGAATGTGCCGTCAATCACGTCGGATGTTGTCGTTGTTTGAAAATCAAGAAAAGGGGATTGAAGCATTTCTTCGTTAAACATCGATGATTTTATGTTTTGTGCGGTGGCGCTTTTGAATGCGCTTGAAAAATGAGGGAGGCTCGCAGACCCACAAAAAATAGCGGATGCAATGCTTAGAGGGGAGGTTTGAGTTTTATATTCTTCAATAATATGTGTTTTCATGATTGATAGGTACGATATTTTGTGACTGTATGTCAATTTTATTTTGATTGCTGTTTTGGTGATCCTCACGTAAAACAAGTCTCATGAAACTAGAAGACATCATTGCCAAACGCCGCACCTTTGCGATTATTTCTCACCCCGATGCGGGGAAGACAACCATTACCGAAAAATTATTGTTATTTGGTGGCGCGATTCAGATGGCAGGCGAAGTAAAGGCAAAGGGAAACCGCCGCCGCGCCACATCTGACTGGATGAAGGTTGAACAAGAGCGCGGAATTTCCGTTGCATCATCCGTGATGACGTTTGATTATGATGGGCATACGTTTAACCTTCTTGATACGCCGGGGCATGAGGATTTTTCCGAGGATACTTATCGAACTTTAACGGCCGTCGATAGCGCGATTATGGTTTTGGATGCGGCTAAAGGGATTGAGAAGCAAACGTTGAAGTTATTCGAAGTTTGCCGTTTGCGGAATATTCCGATCATTACATTGATCAACAAAATGGANRSGSACNNGRTCAWGMKCCKCTKKWWTYATTKKWTKWMWTTGAAAGCAAACTTGCATTGGATGTAACGCCTGCCAATTGGCSCATWNNTCARKSAMRCRATWKWNAMWKSTRWYTATWMTWKGNTYCRYTKWKGRATTGGNNNTGMWKAYGMAAARNGGMGGGNCAWYNCCAAYTRTSNCRMYWAAMGRWTKGGATGATCCTGAATTGAAAAACCATATTCCCGACGGCATTTTTGAAGAGTTCGTCGAAGGCGTGGCAATGGCGAAAGGCGTGTGCGCTGATTTTGACGAAAAAGCCTATATGGACGGCACGATGACTCCTGTATTTTTCGGTTCCGCGATTAATAATTTTGGTGTGCGCGAATTATTGGATGGTGTGAAAAACTTGGCACCAAGCCCGCGCGCTCAAAAAACAGAAACCCGTATGATTGAACCTCTTGAACCAAAAGTGTCGGCGTTTATTTTTAAAATTCAGGCGAATATGGATCCGAAACACCGTGACCGTATTGCCTTTGCCAGAATTTGTTCTGGGAAATTCAAAAAGGGAATGAAGCTAAAGCATTCTAGATCAGGGAAGATGATTACGATTCATTCGCCGCAACTGTTTTTGGCGCAAGAGCGCGAAATGGCAGAAGAAGCGTTCGCTGGTGATATTATCGGGATTCCAAACCACGGAAATCTTCGTATTGGCGACAGTTTGACAGAAGGGGAGGATTTGAAGTTTTCTGACATTCCGTCCTTTGCCCCTGAAATTTTACAACGTGCGCGCCCCGAAGACCCGATGAAGGCGAAACATTTGGGTGAGGCGTTAACGCAACTGGCCGAAGAAGGCGCCGCGCGTGTCTTTAAAACAAACCTCGATAGTGGTTGGGTTGTTGGCGTTGTGGGGCCGTTGCAATTTGATGTTTTGAAAGACCGTATCCGCACCGAATATAATTGCCCCGTGCGATTTGAAGAAACGGAACTTTATACCGCGCGCTGGGTGAGTTGCGATGATGATCGTAAGTTAAAGGGTTTTTTAGACAATAACCGTACGATCACGGCATTGGATCATGATCAAGATCCCGTCTTTCTTGCACGGAATGCATGGCATCTACAGGATGTTCAGGATAAATATCCTGATATCGAATTCATGGCGACGAAATAGTTGACATATTGTTTAATTTCTCGTATAATAAAAGAAAAATGAGAGGATAGCCACCTATGTCATCGCCATCGAATTCTAACCAAGAAAATCTGCGTTCACATTTTAAAACTGCGGACTCAAATCGTTCAAAATTACTTCCTGATCCGTTGTCCCATGAATATAACGAAGATAAGACGGCGCTTTCGTTTACGTTTGCCGCGGCAGACGGGTCAGAAGACAAAAATTTACGAGGTGTGTCATTGGTTATTTCCGATTATGCGGGATATTCATTTGATGATCTGAAAAATGTAGCAAAAACAGTGAATAACAGCATAGATACAAGCGATATTGACCGTACGAATGATCGCGCCAGAGCCATGAAAAAGTCACTGGCCGCGAAGAAAAACATGTTTACCAAGTAAAATCACTTGATCGACCGTCCAATTTTCCGTGGATCGGCCGTTATTCATGTCATGAAAATAGGATAGATTATTGCTTTGTATGGGCCAGGGCAGGTTGACGCAAGTCAGGCAAGGTTGCCTCACCAATCATTTGAACGCCTTGAAGCGCGCCATTTTTTATGGCGTCTGTAATCGTTTGTAGAGTTTCTTTCGCAGGCTCTTCAAATGAATGAATGTATGCTTTTGCTGCTTTTAAATTATAAACCGCCATTTGGAACTCTTTCTTTAACATTTTTACTGCCTCTCATTCTGTCTTTTAATCATGGCGAAAAAGAGTTTAAAAAGAGTTAATCTCTTGATTAAACCCCCAGCATTCCTTATAAAAATGAATTAGGACTAAAGATGTCCAATTAAATATGAAAATGCATAAATGATTAAATTGTCGAAACTTACAGATTACGCCGTTATTGTGCTTGGGTACTTGTCGTCCCAGGCGGGAAAACCTGTGAGTGCATCCCAAGTTTCACAAGCGGTCGGCCTGCCAGAGCCCACGGTTCAAAAGGTTTTAAAGCTTATGTCATCCAAAAAATTAATCACGGCGCAACGCGGCGCGAATGGCGGGTATTTATTGCCACTCTCCTTGTCGTGTATCAGTGTGTATGACGTGGTCGAGGCCATTGAGGGGCCCCTTGAATTGGCGCCATGCGAAAATAATTCAGATAATGATTGTGAGTTGTCACGTTTGTTTTCTCCTCAACAACGATGGAATAAAGTGAATTTAGCAATTAAAGGCACATTGGATGAAATTCGCGTCAGTGAATTGGTTAAGGTGGTGTCATGAATATTATGCACCGCGATCATATTGGCGCCTACGCCAAAAAATGGAACCTTTCGGATGTTAAGCCGATTAACGTGAAATCATCGTTTAGTGATGTTGCGATGGTGACCATGGCGAATGGTGACAAGGCCGTTTTAAAGGTTTTAAGCGATCGCGGAATGGAAGTTGAAGAAAACGGATCCGCCGCGCTTAATTATTTCAAAGGTGACGCGATGGTGCGTTTATATCAATCGGATGAGCGCGCGCATTTGTTGGAATTTATTGATGGTCCGATGTTAACGGCGCAAGTTAAGGCGGGGGAAGATGAAAAATCGGCCCTTATTATTTGTGATGTGATTGAATGTTTACATGAAAATGATGCAGAGCCAGAAAATTTGTTTAAACCGTTACAGGAACATTTTTCCGCATTGTTTGAATGCGCGTCAAAAAAACAGGCAAATCCTATTTTAACAAAGGCATCGATGGTGGCGGATATTTTGTTACATTCCACCGAAAATGAACGGCCACTTCATGGCGATTTGCATCATGATAATATCTTGCATTCCTCGACCCGTGGGTGGGTCGCGATTGATCCTCATGGGTTATATGGTGATGTGGCCTATGAATATGCGAATGCATTTAATTATCCTGTGGATGACCGCGATTTAACAAGTAATCCAGATCGTATTCATATGTTGGCGGATGTTTTTGTGGGGCGCTCAGGCATCGATAAAAAGAAAATATTACAATATGCGGCGGCTCATATGGGTTTGTCTTCAAGTTGGCGGATTGAGCAGGGACGTGACGAAAGCGCGCGCGGTGTTTTAAGAAGCTGTGATCAAATTTTAAAGTTAGTGGCGTAAAAAAATGGCAGCAACGACAGAAACAATCAAACAAGTTGAAGAAATGTCTCGGGAATACGAGGCAGGATTTGAAACTGATATTGAAATGGATTACGCCCCAAAGGGGTTGAACGAAGATATTATTCGTCTCATTTCGGAAAAGAAGGGAGACCCTGAATGGCTTCTTGAATGGCGCTTGGCGGCCTATAAAAAATGGCAATCAATGGATGAGCCACAATGGGCAAAGTTGAATATAACGCCATTGGATTATCAGGATTATTATTATTATGCGGCGCCGAAAAATTTAACAAACAAACCAAAATCGTTGGATGAAGTTGATCCTAAATTACTTGAAACCTATGAAAAACTGGGTATTTCTTTACGGGAGCAAGAGGTTCTGGCCGGTGTTGAGGGCGCAACCATGGTTGCCGTTGATGCCGTATTTGATTCCGTATCCGTTGCGACAACATTCAAAAAACAATTGAATGAGGTCGGTGTTATTTTCTGTTCTATTTCCGAGGCCGTGAAAGAACATCCTGAATTGGTGAAAAAATATTTAGGATCGGTTGTACCGCCCGCGGATAACAAACATTCATGCTTGAATGCGGCCGTATTTACGGATGGGTCCTTTGTTTATATTCCAAAAGGCGTGCGTTGCCCGATGGAGCTGTCGACTTATTTCCGCATTARCGCCAAAGACACAGGGCAATTTGAGCGCACATTAATTATCGCGGATGAAGGAAGCTATGTGAGTTATCTAGAGGGATGCACAGCGCCGATGCGTGATGAAAACCAACTCCATGCCGCGGTGGTTGAACTGATCGTGCATAAGGACGCAGAAATCAAATATTCAACGGTGCAAAATTGGTACCCAGGTGATGAAGACGGTAAAGGCGGCATTTATAATTTCGTCACAAAACGGGCTTTATGCGAAGGTGAAAATTCAAAAGTGTCATGGACTCAGGTTGAAACTGGTTCCGCTATTACTTGGAAGTATCCATCCTGTATTCTTAAGGGGGACAATTCTCAAGGCGAGTTTTATTCCGTAGCAGTCACCAACAACTATCAGCAAGCAGATACTGGAACCAAAATGTTGCATTTGGGTAAGAACACCAAGAGCACCATTATCTCAAAAGGCGTTTCTGCTGGGAACAGCCAAAATAGTTATCGAGGGCTTGTTAAAATCAGTAAGAATGCTACAAACGCTCGTAATTTCTCTCAGTGTGATAGTTTGTTGATGGGTAACAAATGCGGAGCGCATACATTTCCATATATCGAAGTTGATAATAAATCTGCTAAGGTTGAGCATGAAGCAACAACTTCAAAAATTGGAGAAGATCAAATATTTTACTGTAACCAAAGAGGTATCGACACAGAGTCAGCCATCAAGTTAATTGTTAACGGTTATGCAAAAGATGTATTAAATAAATTACCAATGGAATTTGCTGTAGAAGCGCAAAAATTACTTGCGATTTCATTGGAAGGAAGTGTTGGATAGAAGATAGAGAGTTATGTTGAAGATTAAAAATTTACACGCATCAGTCGATGGAACGGAAATCCTAAAAGGACTGAATTTAGAAGTTAATGCTGGAGAAGTTCATGCTATTATGGGTCCAAATGGTTCGGGAAAAAGCACCCCGGCTTCTGTAATTGCAGGAAAACCGGACTACGAAGTAACGGGTGAAGTGACTTTGAATGGCAAAGATATTTTAGACCTTG
>NVSI01000005.1 GCA_002401195.1 Alphaproteobacteria bacterium | reverse complement strand
GGCGGGTATTCATACATGCGCTAAAAACTACGATAAGCACAGTAAAAATCTTTCATTCGTTATCACTGATGGATCAAAAAAATCCTACAATATCGATAAAATAATCGATAATTCACACTACACACCTCGGGTTGATGTTTCGAAAATCCAAAGCACAGTTGGCGCCGGTGACAATCATATGGCCGGATGGCAAATCGCACAGGCCGGAGGTGGAAACATCACAGACCATTTCAAAACAGCAAACACACTGGCCGCCCAAATCATTCAAAGTCCGTTGGCGCGCCTTGACGCACCGACGATCAAAAAACTACTCTCAAATGAAATTTCGCCTTACCCTGCCTAGGTTTGACTACGAAAAATAGGCGCACCCCCTAAATCTCTCGATCGCCCAGGAGGAATGCGATATGCGTATTTATTTAAAAAATACATCGTATTATCAATCATTTGTTTCCGCATTCCGGGGTCTTCCAAATAATGTTCTCCGTCTTCGAATACCCCAAAATCTTTTAATCCAGAAAGGTGCTTTTTAATCACATCCGTGCTTTTATACGGCGTGTAATCATCGGCCGTCCCTTGTTGGACTTGTGTGAAAGTCTTGATTTGAGGCAAAAGCGGCGTCACATCTAAATTTCGAATTTCGTTCGCCAGTAAAAATCCGATTTTATTCTGCCCGATCGGAACATAGTCATTTTCGCCCATGAATTTTCGATTTTCCAAGCTATTGATCGCATTGAGAGGCGTATCCATCGGAACAAAAACAGGCCACAACAAAACAATCGCCGCCATCATATTTTTGTCATACGCCTGCGCCAGAACACATGCATTCAAACCCGTCGCAATCACCGCCACGCGGTCATGCCCATGTCTGTTTTTAACCCAGCGCAGAATGGTTTGAAAATCTTCGATCGCTGTTTCAAAG
The DNA here is from genome assembly GCA_002401195.1 of Alphaproteobacteria bacterium. Taxonomy (GTDB): domain Bacteria; phylum Pseudomonadota; class Alphaproteobacteria; order Micavibrionales; family UBA1664; genus UBA1664. The sequence goes on along the minus strand of NVSI01000005.1, from coordinate 22,420 downwards.
CAAAAATCTTGTTGGCGGCCGTCACTTTGACCACATCCACGGAAATCAAACCGCAATGTTGGAAATCCATCTTTTTTCAAACGATCTGCAAATACACCAAACATGCTATCCAAAGCATGCATATCGCTGTGTTCTGGGAAATCATGCATCATGATAACAAGGGGTTTTTGCGTCGGTGTGTCGTCTTCGATAACATCCTCAAGGCGTTTCACAACGCGACCATCATCCATTTTTTTCAACGGCGCTTTTTCCTTTTCAGGAACATAACCATTGCCCTCATATATAAAGGCAATTTTGTCTTTTCCGTTAATATCGAGGAACTTTAAACTCATGCCCACGATCATGTGCGATTCAATATCTCTTGGCAATCTCTCTCATCCGTATATAAGAAGAGGCATGAAGTGGATTATCATATTTCCTGTTCGCCTTTATCAGACATTTATTTCACCGATCATCGGTAAAAATTGTCGATATACACCCACATGTTCAAGCTATATGATCACAGCAGTTCAAACCCATGGCGTGACCCGCGGTGGATGGATTGGAATAAAAAGGTTTTGTAAATGCCATCCTTTTGCTAAAACTCACTTTGAGAAAACAAAAGGCTATGACCCTGTACCATTAAAAAGAAAAGAAAAACATGAGTAACAATTTGAATTATCAAGATAAACGCATGCATAAAGACGACAAGAAAAATATGCTTATTTTCTTTGTGGCCTGTGTCGGACTATTTTTTCTCTATGACACGTTCATTTACAAACCAAAAATGGAGGAATTAAAAGAGGCGCAAGAGCAATCCTTGATCGATTCTAAATTCGCCGCGACACATAAAAACGTCGCGCCAGTGAAAAACCTCTCACGCGGTGAAGCGTTAACGACCGTATCACGCGTTCAAATTGAAACAGAAACATTAAGCGGTAGCATTAACCTGCGCGGCGGACGGATCGATGATCTAACGCTTAAAAATTACGCAACGGAACCTAAAGGTGACGAAAAAGTTCAACTGTTAAATCCTGTTGGCGCGCCTTATGCGTATTACGGTGAATTTGGCTGGATATCCCAAGATCAATCACTTTCATTGCCGTCAAAAACCACGCAATGGAAAACGCGCGGCGGGTCATTATCCCCTGAGTCTGATGTAGATTTACAATGGAATAACGGCCAAGGGCTTTCATTTGGTAAAAATATCGCCATCGATGAAAACTATATGTTTACGGTCACTCAATCCGTCACAAACACGTCATCAAATCCAATTACTTTATACCCGTTCGCCCTCATCGGACGCGATGGCCTCCCTGCCGAAATGACGGGCGCGTTTATTTTACACGAAGGCCCCATTGGATACGTCAATGATGAACTTCAGGAAATTGATTACAGCGACCTAGACGATGGTGAAACGACATCCCTGCGCGCAACTGAGGGATGGATTGGAATAACTGACAAATACTGGCTGACGGCCATTATGCCCGCGAAAGACACACGCGGAGAATCGAAGTTTCGATTCATCGGCGAAAAAATATCAGAGGATAAAACGCATTACCAAACAGACATGATGGGCGCGGCGGTAACGGTACAACCTGGCGCCACGATCTCTGTGCCAACGCAATTTTTTGCAGGGCCGAAAATCGTCGATATGTTGGAAGATTACAGCGATGCATATAATATTCCTCACTTTGATTTGGCCGTTGATTTTGGGATTTTCTATTTCCTGACACGTCCATTTTATGAAATTTTGACATTCCTTTACGGCGTGATCGGTAATTTTGCCTTGGCGTTGTTAACCTTCACCGTTTTTGTAAAGGCGTGTGTTTTCCCGCTGGCTCAAAAATCGTATCGTTCCTTTGCCCGCATGCGTAAAGTCACACCGCAAATGGCCGAACTTCGAGAAAAATATGGCGATGATCGCGTAAAGCTTCAAGCTGAAATTTTCGCTCTCTATAAAAAGGAGAATGTGAATCCGATGGCAGGGTGTTTCCCTCTCCTCATTCAGATTCCCATTTTCTTTGCGCTTTATAAAGTGTTCTATACCACCATCGACATGCGTCACGAGCCATTTTGGGGCTGGATCAGCGATATGTCCGCCAAAGACCCAACCAACCTATTTGAACTCTTTGGGCTTATCCCTTGGGGCGCACCAAGTTGGATCCATATCGGGGCGTGGCCTTTGATCATGGGGTGCACAATGGCGGTACAACAACGGTTGAACCCACCACCAACAGACCCAACCCAGAAATTCATCATGGGGATCATGCCCTTTTGGATTACAGTTATTTTAGCAAAATTTCCGGCTGGATTGGTTGTGTATTGGTCTTGGAGTAATCTACTCTCTTGTGTTCAACAATATGTTCTCCTTCGCCAAGAAGGTGTAAAGGTCAATATTTTCACGCGCACACGCTCGGAAAAAGCATTAGACGAGGCGATCAAAAAGAAAAATACAGACGCCGCAGCCAAAGCCGAATTGAATGAAGTCATTGACCATGATGATATCGAGGCCGAAACAAAAACGGTAAAACCAAAGACACGCAAGAAAAAGAAGTAATTCGTGTCCTTAATCGACATCATCTATCAAGATGAAACCATGTTGGCGGTTCACAAACCCGCTGGCATGCTCTCCGTTCCCGGTAACAATCCTGACGACGGGTTAAGCCTGATTGAGCGCCTAACCCCCGATCACCCCGATGCGCGCATAGTCCACCGATTGGATCAAGCAACCTCTGGCGTTTTGGTGATCGCCCTTGGGCTGGAATCCTTGCGCCATCTTTCCAAACAGTTTGAAAATCGTGAGACCGAAAAAACATATATCGCCCGCGTCTATGGTACGGTCGACGGTGAAAAGGGCCTGATCGATGAACCTCTCATTTGTGATTATCCCAATCGCCCGCTACAAAAAATCTGTCACGAGACGGGAAAATCATCACAAACCCATTGGGATGTCTTAGCCCGGGACGAGATAGGCACACTCTTAAAACTGACACCCATCACTGGCCGCTCGCACCAACTTCGTGTGCATTGCGCCTCTCTCGGTCACCCGANTCTTGGGCGATCGTTTTTACGCCCAYGATGAGGCCTTGGCACAAAGTGATCGATTGGAGCTTTACGCCACTGATTTGACTGTCACACACCCAACAAGCGGAGAGCGCGTTCATTTTCACGCACCATGCCCCCATGTTCAGGCGTGACAAGAGTTTATAAATCACCCATAATTACGATATGATTTTAGCAACCGTATCCCCTTATTTCCAAAAACGCCTTGAACGCCTTTCCCGCTGGGCATCGACGCCATCCCTTTGGCGCGACCACGCCGATAAATTATTGGACGCCGCGGATGAAGATTTAATTCACGCCGATGACGCGATGGATTTGCTCCACCGTATCCAACGCCTTGAATGGATTTTTTCAGCCCGCATGGAAAACAACCAATTATTTCGCGATCAATTTTACCGCGGGACATTCCCCACATGGTGCGATTTTGTGTCGCCCCCTGCGCCAAAACACCTTCAAAAAGGCCTCGCCGATCAACTTTATAACGTCCAAAATGATAGAGACGTTCCAATGTTGGAAATTGGCGATCACGCCCGCGCGATTGGGTGCTTCCTGTTTGATAAATGCATCCATGAAGGCGTTGATTTCGATGTATCGATCTTTGATGAAAATTTCAAAGCCACATTACTCAATAACTGCGATGATATTCAGGCCGCGTCCTTTGGTGAGACATACGCGCTCATGCGCTCTCATATCACAACGCGGGTTGTTGCCTTGTACAACTTACCCGAACATTGCGTTGTTAAAATCGATCCCGAAAAAAAGAAAATCTATGATAAATCGACCCGTATTTTTCGTGAATGGATTTTATCCGGCCGCATCCATTACACATTGACAAGCATCCCAACCCGCGTGGATGCCGAGGTCGATGGATTGGATTACGAACAATATATCACCGATTATTTCACTATGTGTAATCAAGACTGGCCCGCAATTGAGGCCGCACAGGAAAAATTAATCGAGGTCTTTAACCCCGCAAAAACGCTTCGTTTCACCAACAATGATGGAACTGACCTAACAATGGATGTTGAAGATTTCACATTCTGTAACAGTGTGGTTGCGCGGAATATTCCAGGATCTGAAGTTTTTTCAGCGCCCCGCCGAGACAGCGTGAATGGAACAATCGTTGCAAAAGGACGCTTTGCCGTCAAAAATACACAAGGCGAAATTATCGAAGACATCACAATGCATTTCAAAGACGGATATATGCATGATTACGATATCGGCAAAGGCAAAGAAATATTTGAATCCGTGATTGGAACGGATGAAGGCGCGCGCTATGTCGGTGAAATTGGAATCGGAACAAACCCATTTTGGAAAACTCATGTCGCCAGCATCCTTTTGGCCGAAAAAATCGGCGGATCATTCCACGTTGCCCTTGGCGATGCATACACCTATACCGATTATATGGGCACCCCCGTTAAGGTCGACAATGGCAACCGATCACGCCTGCATTGGGACATCACAACCATGTTATGGGGCAAAGAAGGCAAAATTTACGCCGATGACGCCCTAATCATGGATGATGGACAATGGATCGCGCCAGAGCTTAGCGTTCTCAACGGAGTATCTTAAAAACCTTAAGCGAGTTTTGGAGTTTTCGGTTTAGATTTAGGCCCTTTTCCTTCTGCACGTTTTTCACGTCGCATGACCACACTCAGACTCAAAAGGAAACTCGCAGCAAACCCAAACCCTGCAACCAACCACGGGGCGGCTTTTTGTTCCGCGTTTGTTAACTGTTTATGTTCCGCCTTAAGATCTGCCGTATAGCTTGTGATTTCTCTCTCATTAAGAAAGCCGCAATCATACATAACGCCCTTATGTGAAAGAGGGCTGCTCTTTGTACTACACTGAAAAACTGATGATAATTCTTGAATATCTTGCCTTAATTTATTATCCATATTTTTTACGTGAGCCGCATCTGTGTAATGATCCAACGTTGCAAGGCCAACAGGAAGGGCCACACATGCCGCCACAAAGGCTGAGACAAGTTCGTTTTTTATATTCGCCATTTTTATTTCCTTTATTTTATTCTGTTTTCATGAATATTTTAGACATATTGAAGCCGAAGTCAATGGCGTTTGATTTTACACGCATAATTCGATAAAATTCTGACCATGACTTATAATCCAGACAATATATTTGCAAAAATTTTACGTGCTGAAATTCCAAACAACACGGTGTACGAAAACGACCATGTGTTGGTTTTTGATGACATCACCCCCCAAGCGGCCGTTCACTGCCTTATCATTCCAAAGGGTGCCTACACGGATCAGGCGGATTTTTCCGCGCGCGCAAGTGACGCAGAAATCATCGCATTTGAACGCGCCATCGCCACAGTGGTCGACATTAAAGGCATCGGAAATGATGGGTACCGCGCCGTATGTAACACAAAAGAAAATGGGAGACAAGAAGTCCCCCATTATCATATGCATATTTTAGGCGGCGAAAAATTGCCGGCGATGATTACGGGGTAAATTAAACCTTCTCAACCTGCGCGTAATCAAGTTCAACTGGCGTTGCGCGACCAAAGATCGAAACGCTCACTTTTAATTTCTGTTTGTCTTCGTCGATTTGTTCAACCGTTCCTGTAAAGGATGCAAACGGTCCATCAACAACGCGAACTTCTTCGCCGATATCAAATGTAACTGATGGACGTGGACTATCGACGCCATCTTGGATACGTTGAACCAAGGCCATTGCTTCTTTTTCACGAACGGGCACTGGCTTTTTACCACCGCCAAGGAAACCTGTAACCTTGTCTGTATCCTTGATCAAATGCCATGCCGGATCGGACATCACCATTTTAATCAAAACATAACCGGGGAAAAATCTGCGCTCTGCCGTAACCTTTTGGCCACGTTTCAGTTGAACAACTTCCTCAGTTGGGATCATGATCTCTTCAATATCATCGGCCAGGCCTTTTTTCTCGGCTTGTTCTTGAATTGAGGCTGCGATCTTATGTTCGAAACCTGAATAAACATGTAATACGTACCAACGGGCTGTCATAATTTTGTGCTCCTACTCTAAAATCCAGCGAATTATTGTTGCAACAATCTGATCTGTACAGAACAAAAAGATTGCGGCGATTGTAACCATGATAAAAACCATAATGGTCGACACGGTTGTTTCTTTACGTGATGGCCATGTRATTTTCTTGCTTTCAGCCTTTGTTTGGCGCAAAAACTCAAAAAATCCTGTCTTTTTCTTGGCATCTGCCATGGCTTTTATCCTTATCAATTCTTGTCTAACCCCTATGGCTCGTGGTCGGCATGTGCCGTTTCATTAGAGCTTTATTTTAGGGGAATAAATACCTTATAGGACAAATTGACATGGATTGCCAATAAAAAATTTAGATAAGTGAGGACACATCCTCTTGATAGGTCGAAAAGGCCTGACGCAGGTTTTCAATAATCGAATCAAGTTCGGCCTCATCTTGGATTGTTGAGAGCTTTGGAGTGGATATTAACGCACCTTCGATGGCGGATGCGTAATGGCTCATATGCCGTGCGCCCATCTGAAAACTGGCTGATTTCAGGCTATGTGCGGCGTCGCGAATGCCATCATAATCATTCGACGCGCGCGCAAATTCGATTGATGACAAAATGGCACATGTGTCCTTTTGAAAACGATCCAACAAACTTGGAAAGCGGTCGCCAAGAATGTCCTTAGCCTCATTAAAAACTTCAAAATCAATAGGCCCTAAATGTGGAACGGAATGCAGAATCATTATTATTTCTTCTTATTTTTTGTCTATTATGGTCAAGGCGCATCGAAAAACCAACCTATGCATATATCTGTATGACAACGACTAGATCCGACGGATCGCCCATTTGATCGTATCACTGACCGAATCCATGTCTTTTCTGAGGATAATTTGCGCGGTTTTACGTGGACTTGCACCATCATCACCCAAATAAATGCTTTCTTCAATCGTTATAAAAGCGTCTGAGGCCTCGAACATCCACCCGATACCACTGGGCAGTTGAATAAGAACAGACGCGCCATCATTCACAGCCGAGGCCTTAACCGACGGGTGCAGGTGAAAGCGCGCGGTCACTGATAATGGTTTTGTCGAAATCGAACGAATAAGAACATCTTCGCCACGAAAATCATGCCCTTCGGCATCCAAATATAGCCGACGCGTATGGGTTAATTGGTGATTTTCGCGGTATCCTTCATGCATTCCCGACCATAAACACGCGCCATTCATGGATTCTATATGTGATTTAAATGGTGTGTCTTCCGGTTCATCACCCATCGCCGATAAGGTTGAGCGCGCATGGACTGAATTCAGGCTTGCCTGCCACGCCTCATCATRAAAATGTGTGCCGCATGAGACAATAATACGGTTCAAACCATGCGCCATTTCGAATGCGTTCGGGGATCCATTCGCCCCAACGCCATGGTCAATAATCACAGATGTTTTTCTTTTTCGCATAACGGAATATCCGCTGCCTTCGAACATCACATCTCCACGGCGAATGCGAAGACCCAACACACGCGTTAGTTTTTCAATATCATTTTTACCCGCGACAATTGAACCTTGCATCGCGGTTAAATTCCGATCCCCATGTGACACGTGATTGAGCATGCGTACACAGGTTTCTATCTTTTTCGAAAGCCATAAAGGCGGTGTACGTCCCGTATGTGTCAATGAATTCTTAAGCATCAAAAGCTGCGCCGAAAAATTTACAACATCCAGAACGTTATGCGTAATCAACCCTCCATCATCAAAAGAAATATCCTCAACAGCGCCCTTTAAAAGGATAATCCAGCTCTCTAAACCCTCTTGAGCCAATTCTGCGCAATGCGCGCCGATCACCAACAACCCCCATACAACGTCGAAACGATCCATTAGATCAAGGTCGTTTCTATGTTCCAACGTGGTGACAAGATGTTGAAATTGGCGATAAAAACTATTGTGAAATACATCTAAAAAAACATCATCCGCCTGTTCAAACGCGTACGGGTATGCGGCCATCCAATTCACCAATCGATGCGCCGCCAATGACGGATTCCACGCCAGATGATGATACGAATCGAAATCATTCATCCATTTCCAAGTGATTTGACGGGATGTTTTACGCCCAACATCGCCGCCCAACGATTTCAATTCATCCAAAAATGAAAATTTATGCGTTTTTGTAAAAAACGGCGTTCCTTGAAAATCACCACCAATAAACCAGCCACCCATATCCAGATCAGCGCGCTTTCCATGGCAATCAATTTTGCCAGAAGCGATCCAACGCCCACGCCCTGCATCACTATCGAAAATCACGGCTGGAAAGGATTGAAATATTAAATGAGTGTCGCGTCGTCCAAGTTGCGCGTCATATAGCGGACGAAGCAATTTAACCTGACTCGCCTTGTGTCCCAAATTTTTGAGCCATTGTGACGGCATTACGCGTCCTTAAGTTTTGCGATCGCCTCGGCGTAATGATCCGCGCCGTCTTTAAAAATGGCCGTTCCCGCAACCAAGACATTCGCACCCGCCGCCTTAACCTTTACGGCGGTTTCCGGTGTTATGCCGCCATCAACTTGTAAATCAATGGCGCGCCCTGTGGCCTCTATTCGCGCGCGGACATCCGCGATTTTATCTTCTAATGGAATGTAACTTTGTCCACCGAACCCTGGGTTAACCGTCATCACCAAAACCAAATCGACCAAATCCATCACATGATCCAGAACATCTGTCGGCGTTGCGGGGTTAAGGGCTATGCCTGCCTTTTTCCCAAGCGCACGTATTTTTTGCAATGTGCGATGCGGGTGTTTTCCGGCCTCGGCGTGAATTGTAATGATATCCGCGCCAGCGTTGGCAAAATCTTCGACATAGGCATCAACTGGATCAATCATCAGATGCACATCAAATATTTTGTTCGTATGAGGCCGCATCGCCTTTATCACTGGCGCGCCGAATGTAATATTCGGTACAAAATGTCCATCCATCACATCAAGATGAATATAATCAGCGCCGCCGACGTCAATACGTTTTAATTCCTCTGCCAAATTGGCAAAATCACAAGATAACATCGATGGGGCAATTTTAATTTCAGACATGAATCTCATTATAAACATCATTACACGTTTTTACGATAGGAAAAGACGTAAAATGACGACATTCGTTTATGCCCTTTTTCCCCATGCGCCATTATCATCTTGTTGCCAGTATGTGAGATCGTGATCAGCCTCTTTGTAAACTTTCCAGCGCGCGCGCGCATCCGCGATCTGGCTTTCAACGCGGCCATCCAACATTTCACATGTTAAATCAAATTGCGCCACATCCTCATGTGTACACCCGCCCGTTAAAATTAAAATCTTGGCTTCATTGACGTTATCGTCCTTGGTCGTCACGAACACGGGCTGTTGCTCTGCATTTTTATCCCCGTCCATACCATGCGCCAAAAATGTATCACCGCGAAACGACCATAAAAGATCGCTTAAACGCTTTACCTCTTTTTTATCCGCCGCCTTAATCAAGATTTTCTTCCCCGATTGCACAGCCTTCATCGTGATCGCAGGCAAGGCCTTATCAATCGTAGATTGTTCCATATGGTAAAAACGAATTTCAGACATGATATTAATACGTCACAGCCCAGTGATAGAGAGAGCGGACACCAAATCCACTTGCGCCCTTGGGGCACAGATCGGATGCGCTTTGACGCCATGCTGTTCCTGCGATATCAAGATGCGCCCACGCGCGATCATTCGTAATAAAATTTTGCAAGAAGGCCGCGGCAGTGGAGGCCCCAGCATACGGCGTTAATCCTAAATTGCGCATATCCGCAATCGGAGATTCAAGCTGTTTTGAAAAGGCATCATTCACGGGCAATGCCCAAAAATCATCACCCGTTGTTTCTCCGTTATCAACAAAACTTTTCGACAATTTCGTATCATTTGAAAACACACCCGCAATATCCAGACCAAGCGCGCCCATAACCGCGCCCGTCAATGTCGCAACATCAACAACCGCGCGGGGGTCAAATTTATCCTGAATATAAGTCAAGGCATCCGCCAAACAGAGGCGCCCTTCGGCGTCTGTATTCAATACTTCGATCGTTTGTCCTGATAAAGAGGTCAAAACATCATCCACGCGGTACGCATTCCCAGCAATCATGTTTTCGGCCAAGGCAACGGCACCCACAACATACACCTCGGCCTTATTCGCCGCCAACGCGCGGATCGCACCAACCACAGCGGCCGAACCGCCCATATCCATCTTCATGGTTTCCATGGATTTTGAAGGTTTCAATGAATAACCACCCGTATCATAGGTCACGCCCTTGCCAACCAAAGCCAACGGCTTTTCAGATTTTACTTTTTTCTTGCGCCCATCATATTCAAAAATCACAAGACGAGGTTGATTGACCGAGGCCTTTCCAACCGCCATCAATGCACCGGCGCCCATTTTGATTAATTTCTTTTCATCCAAGACGGTGGTTTTAACGCCCGTGCCCTTCATGAACTTTTTAATCATCGCGGCGTAACTTGATGGATACAGATCATTCGGAGGCGTTGTCACGTAATCACGTGCCTGAAACACAGAATCAGAAATATTTTTTAATGTTGAAAACACTTTATCCGCATTCGCCTTATACGCCGTTCCGATCTTTAATGTCAGTGCCTTTTTCGGCTTATCCTTTGTCTTATACTCTGTGAAGTCATAGCTTTTTAAATACGCGCCATTGGCCAAGGCCGCCGCATCGCCGACAGTGAACGCGTCAACGCAAAAGGCCGTTTTGATTTTCAAAGCCTTCAACGCATCATAAAGTTTTCCACCGACTTTTTCCAAATCAAGGGATGTGGCCGTTTTATCAATGCCCGCCATCACATACCAAATGATCGCGCCTTTTTCTTCGATTGAGAAACTATGGCATGATCCATTTTTTCCATCAAACTGCTCATCTAAAGCAGATTTCATGTATTTCAAGGCCGCGGAGGCGATGTCACCCTTTGATTTCGGAAGCTTTCCGCCAACCATTGGTACAATAATACATGAAGTTTTCGCGGGTTTTGATTTTGTAAATTGAATTGTTGCTGGCATTGGCTTATCCTTTATTTTTAAAKTTKTAAAACAAGTATAGATAGTTAGTTTAGGCATTCAAGCGTGATATCCATTTTTGACAAATATGTTCTTAAAAACTTGATCGCGGCAACGTGGATCACGGCAATTTCACTCACTATGATTGTTTTGCTGACGCAATCCATCCGTTTTTTGGAATTGGTGATCAGTTCCGACGCCTCCAGCGCGTATTTCGCGATGATGATGGGACTTGCGATTCCTAAATTCCTAGAGGCCATATTACCCATCGCCTTTAGTATCGGCATTATATTTACATGCTATCGCCTGATTCTTGATCGGGAAATGATCGTAATGTTCGCGGCGGGCCTATCCGCATTCCGCCTTGGGCGCGCCTTTTTTATATTCGCCTTGGCCATGATGGCCATTCAATTCATGCTCTCTGGGTGGGTGTCGCCCATCGCGGTGGATAAATTACAACGTCTACGCGGTGATATCAAAAGCCATTATGCGACACTCATGTTCCGCGAGGGGGTTTTTAATTCCATCGGGCCCGATATGACGGCTTATGTTGAAAAACGCGTTGGGCTCAATGAATTAAAAAACCTCATGATCCATGATGAGCGCGGAACATTATCAACGGGAAAAGTGACGACTATTTTGGCAAAAAGAGGGATCGTGGACATCAGTGAAAACGCCCAGCGTATTTTGGTCTATGATGGCACACAATATGAATATGACCCCAAAAACGGGACGACAAACCGTCTTGATTTCAAACGATACAGCCTCGACATCCCTGAGAACACAAATACAATCGGCGCGCGATGGCGCGAGCCAGATGAACGCATTTTGCCCGAACTTTTTATCGATAAAGACACCGCAAAAGGCACTGATCTGAAAAACTATGATGAATTTATTGCCGAGGCACACCGTCGTCTTTCAACGCCGTTTCTTTATATTTCCTATACCGCAATTTCCATTGGGTTCCTTTTACTGGGCAGTTGGAATCGACGCCAACAAAGCGGGCATATTATAAAGGCTGGTGCCTGTATTGTTCTTATCCAGGCCCTTTATATTGTCCTCTATAACGAAAGTCGTGACGCAATTCTTTTGTCTGCGGGACTTTATCTGCTAGCCATTATTCCGGGCTTAATCGCTCTTTATTATCTCTATCCAAATAGACACAAGGTCACACCGACATGAAAATACTTTTTTGCCACGACCACCATTATTACACAGATGAATCCGACACATTATCCAAAGGACAATATCACAATAGCATCTGGCAACGATATCTTGACCATTTCGACGATGTCACCGTTCTTGGCCGCGATGGCGGGACACATACAGGCACACGTACAGGGATGAACACCGCCAGTCGCCCCCATGTTTCCTTTACATTGTTTTCAGACATGAACACCCTGAAAGGCCTTTTATCCGGACGAAAAGAGATTAAAAAATCGATCAAAAAAATTGTCCGTACGCATGATGTCATTTTGATACGCGGTGTCAGTGAAATTGGAATGCTCACCTTTAAAGAGGCGCGCCGCCAAAATAAGATAATCGCCATGGAAAATGTTGGATGTTCTTGGGATGATATGTGGAACCATGGATCGATCAAAGCCAAAATTTATGCGCCGTATCGCTTTTGGATGGGCAAACATCTATCCAAACATGCGGACGCCGTTATTTATGTCTCTCAAGAATTTTTACAAGGGCGATACCCTTCAAATGCATCCCTGCAGGCCGCGGCATCGAATGTTCAAATCGAGAGCACTTCATTCCGTGACACTTACAACGTTAACGCAGACACTCCCCTTAAAATCGGTTTAATCGGCACATTAAAAAATAAACTCAAAGGCGTCCACATCGCCCTAGAGGCCTTTAAAATATTAAAATCTCGTGGCGTTGACGGATTTACATTTCATCTTCTTGGACCTGGGGATGCGAATGCCGCGCCCATTCATTTCAATCAATCGGTGAAAAATTTAGGCCTAGAAAAAATCGCATTTCATGATGGACTTCGTGAAAGCGGCACGCCCGTTCATGAATGGCTCCGCGATCTAGATTTATATATCCAACCCAGTTTTCAAGAAGGCGTTCCACGGGCAACAATTGAGGCCTTGGCACAATCTCTGCCTGCCATTGGCGCGCGCGCAGGGGGGATTCCTGAACTTCTTGATCCGACTTGTATTGTGAAACCAGGGGATGCAAAAGGTTTGGCCGATAAAATTGAATGGATGATTAAAAATCCAGATATACGCGCGCATCACGCAAAACGAAATCATGATGTCGCAACGCGATACACCATGGAAAAGTTAATCCCTATTCGTAAAAATTTCTGGAAAACAGTAAAATCTATGGCCGAGCAGAAACAGCCAAAGTAACGGATAAACCGTCCAATTCTTCAGTCATAATAATTTGACAAGAAAGGCGTGAATTATCCTCACGATCGTGATTTTCATCCAACATTTCGTCTTCGTCATCGCGCATGTCGAATAATTTATCCTGCCATTCTTCGGACACGTACACATGGCATGTGGCGCAGCAACAAGACCCGCCGCATTCGGCCTTTACAGGCAGCCCATGGTCGCGGATGATTTCCATCACTTGCCATCCTTCGATCGCATCAATTTCATGGCGCACGCCGTCTTGATCTGTCACATTTATTTTCATGTTTTATGCGTCGCCATCTATCATATAGCGCATTCCAATTGCAAGGGCGGCATACCCCCACGCGTGGGAGAGAACGGCCGCAAAAGCCGCCGCAAAATCGACAACGATGCCTTGTGCAAGTGTCAGCGTTTCTCCGTCTGGCGGTGTCATCGCACCGAGAGGAAGTAAAATAAGAATTCCCAATGTAAATGTCGTTGCTAGTTTAATAAATAAAACCGGAAAAGACAGGCCAAAACCTTTGAACCGACGATAAAAATCTTTGATATCCAAGCCCGCCACGATCAAAATCGGTAAAAGAGCAAATCGAATGGCGTAAACCCCAAAGACAAGCATTCCAATCACAAGTAACGTTAAATCAAGGCGCACTTCTTGTTTTGCGGCTGAGGCCTCGCGCAATGGAGCCGCGATCAGGTCTGTCCCCGCAAATGCCCCAATATAAAGATAAGAAAACACAACATGCGCGACCGCACCCGCAAACATCACGCGTTTTTTGTCCGCTAAATTCAAATTAAACGTCACAGGATCTTTTGTATTTTTCTTTGGCGCGTTCATAATAATCACAAGGATCAATGAACAAAAAAGACCAATCGCAAGGTCAGATGGGATTTGAAAGAGGGCTTGTGTAAAATGAGAGACATCCGCCGGCGCATATGTTCGTATCAAAGCCAACGTGACAAATGTCACACCAACGGGCAAGGCCGTTAAGGGCAACAACGCCTGTCGATTAAGCCACAGGCTTAACCCGCCACGTTTCAAACAATCCCATAATGGAAAATTAATTTCAGATTTACTCATACTTATTTATGCCACTTTCTGGTCATTAACACCAAGCTTCTTTTGAAGGTCACTGGATGAGGTTGTGTATTGAAACCGTAATTTTTTATCTGGATGAATAATCCTAAACGCCTCTTGCGCCATCAAAGCCGCCTCGTGAAATCCCGATAGAATAAGTTTAAGCTTTCCTGGGTAATGATTAATATCACCCACCGCAAAAATCCCAGGCGTGGATGTTTGGAATTTTTCAGTATCCACAGGGATCAAATTTTCATGTAAGTTTAATCCAAATTCAGCAATAGGGCCAAGCTTCATCGTCAAACCGTAAAACGCCAAAAATCGAGAGCAATTGAGATCAATATCACCCTGATCTTTTGTCTTAACCGTCAGTTTTGAAATTTGGCCGCCGCTCCCTTGCGCCTGTTTAATGTTTCCAATCACAAGCTTCATTTTTCCGCTTTCAACCAAATGTCGCATTTTATTCACACTGTCTGGCGCGGCGCGAAAATCATCGCGGCGATGGACAAGCGTCAGTGACTTCGCAAGCGGTTGTAAATTCAACGCCCAATCCAACGCAGAGTCGCCCCCCCCTGCAATCACAATGCCTTGATCTTTAAAAGCATCCATTTGACGGACAGAATAAAAGACGCTTTCCCCTTCAAATTGCTCTAGATTTTCAATCGGCGGTTTTTTCGGCATGAACGATCCACCGCCCGCTGAAACCACGATCACAGGCGCCTCGATCACTGTGTCGTAATCCGTTTTAACCTGCCAATGTCCGTTTTCCAATTTCTCACACGCAATCGCCATTTGTCCAAAATGAAATATTGGATCAAACGGTGCAATTTGTACCATTAAATTATCTGTAAGCTCTTGCCCCGTTACAACAGGAAGAGCCGGAATATCATAAATTGGCTTTTCGGGATAAAGTTCCGCGCATTGACCGCCCGGTTTATCCAAAATATCGACCAAGTGACATTTTAAGTCCAATAAACCCAATTCAAACACGTTAAACAGGCCGCATGGCCCCGCGCCAATAATAATCACATCTGTTTTATAATGTTGCTGCATCACTATAACTATCCTACATTTATTTTCATTATTTATAGGGTGAGTTGATATGACAGACAAGGAAAACAAATCAATTATTTACATTCGGCGTTGGCTTTGCGTATCTGCGTTCATGGTTTTTGCCATGGCCGTCATTGGTGCCATCACCCGATTAACCGAATCTGGCCTTTCTATTGTGGAGTGGAGACCTCTTATCGGGGCTCTCCCTCCATTGAACGAGGCTGAATGGCTCCGTGTATTTGACCTTTACARACAAACGCCAGAATACATCAAWATCAATGACGGTATGTCATTAGACGCGTTTAAAAACATCTTTTTTTGGGAATGGTTTCACCGCCTTTGGGGGCGAACAATCGGTCTTGTCTATGCCTTACCTCTTCTTGTATTTTGGGTCAAAAACATGATCCCTAGCGGATTTAAGAAACCTCTATTTGCCCTTTTGATCCTTGGCGGAATGCAAGGCGTGATGGGATACGTCATGGTTCTCAGCGGTTTTGTAAACGAGCCAACCGTATCGCATTATCGTTTGGCCGCGCATTTATTACTGGCCTTTGTTATTTTCGGATGGATTATGTGGCTGGCCTACCGCCTCTCTCCATCCATAAAAACGATCGCGGCAACCGCATCGATGCGTATTCATGGCTGCTGCGCCCTCGGGCTTCTTACACTCACTGTTATTTGGGGCGCATTTGTCGCAGGAATGGACGCAGGCCTGATTTACAACGAATGGCCACATATGGGGAAAGGTCGCCTTGTTCCGTCCGACATGTGGTTTTTATCACCCGCATGGATGAATGTGATTGAAAATGCCGCAGCCGTGCAATTTACGCATCGATGGATCGCCGCCGCGACATTCATTACGATTGCGTCCTTTGCATGGCGCGTACGGTCGCCCGCCCTTGGTGGAATTGTGCTTTTACAATTTGGTTTGGGGATCGCGACATTGCTGTCTCAGGTGCATATTCATACCGCCGCAATGCATCAAGCAGGAGCGTTTATTTTATGCGCACTTCTGCTTGGAAATATTTATCGTATTCGAAAGATATAGGTTTTAACCTTGAATAAGCTTTAATCCCTCTTTTGCCAAACGGCTGGCTTTACCTTGACCGTTTGCGGACAAAGTCCAAACCTTTTGAACAACAGGCATCGCAACATCGCCAAACGCCTTCTTCAACGCTTTCGCGGCATCAAAGGCTCCCATTTCACGATGGCCTTTATATTTGGCATTATCCGCATCCATTTTATTAAGAAAACCATTCATTTGTTCTGAAATTTTTCCATTCGCGCCATTGGCCTTCACAAAGTCAGAGATTAAAATTTTCGCACTATCCCACGTGTCTTTGGTTTCAAGTATCGATTCTTTCGATGGCTCAATCTCATTTGATGCCATTTCAGGAAGTGTCATCGTAATTTTTGATGGGTTTTCCTGAGCCACATTTTCAAAAGCATTCGCAAAGGCCTCATTCGGTGTGAATGTCATGGCATCGGATGCAACGCCCGTTTTCAGAGCCGCCACTTCATACGGTTTTTCAGACGCCGCCTGACCAAATTCTTTCAAAAAAGAATCCGATGGTGTGAATTCATGGCCTGAACCCAGCGCCCCAAAAGCCGCCACTTCATATGGTTTTTCCGCCCCTGCATCCTTAAAGTTCGATGAAAACTCATCACTCGGCACAAAACTTGCCGGCACAGGTTTTTCGGTTTTCACTGTTTTGGCTTCTTCTTTTACTGGCTCGGCCTTGGAAAAAGAATTTTCAATGCTGTCTGCCTTACTGAATGTTTGAAAACCTGTGTTCCCATTCGACAATGTCATTCCATTTAATGGCTTATCTTTCGTAAAGCCCTCTTGAATCAATGGTGTTTTGATTTTGGGCAACGTGAATTTCACCTTCGATCTGTCAGTCGATGCTAATACCACTTTCTCTTTCGCGGCGGGTGTCAACGTCACTTTCGGCTTTACTGGTGCTTTTATTTGCACGGCTGATGCTGTCACTGGTGCGATCGACGCTGTACTCACAACAGGCTTTGCCTTTGCGACCGGAGTAACAGGAGTATCAGCCTTCGCCATTGGTTTAATATCACCCATGCGCTCATCAATAGACGCGGCCTTAATCATCAGTTTATCTTCAACCTTAGGGGCGACCTGAACCGTCACCGCATCAGGTGTCACATTAACTTTTTGCTTCACTGGCGTGACAATGACATTTTCTTCCACTGTCGCCGTTTGTAGATCCGCGCCGCCTTGAACAGGGTTTGTGAAATTCGAAACAAAAGCAGAAACTCCAAGCCCAATGAGCAAAGCGACAACGGCCGCACCAGCCATATAGACGGCGATGCCTTTCCCTGTCGTCTTATTATCATTCTTCGTATCATTGTACGGAACAACCGCTTGTGTCTTTAAAAAATCTTCAATGTTGGCAGGCGACTTATCGCTCTTCCATGACAGTTTTCCGTCTTTATCTCCGCCTAATTCGCTCAATAATGTTTCATCAAGTAAATCGGGATCATAAGGTTTAGCCTCAACCCGGGAAGTATCCAAACCCAATTCATCCATCAACGCATCTTCAAAAGATTCTGCTTCTATACTTCCTGCGGCTGTGACTGCCAAATCGGCTTCCATTTTTGCAATGATTTTATTTTCTTTACGCTTTTGCGCGTTCATAAAATTTTCCGCGGCTTTTTCAGCGACACTATGCTGGATGAATTTTTTACGGTGCTTATCAAACTGGTAACGCGTTAAAGATGTCCCGTTATCTTTCGCAGAGGCCGCCACTTCGAATGCCGCGCGGAAACGAATTTCATCGGCTTCAGTCAACGGAATGTCTTTATCAAGTTTCGTCAGAACGTTTTTTGCATACATATCAAGAACGGCAAACACCGCGCCACCGCGAACATCGAAAAACGACACTGTCGATTTCTCCATATAGTCTTCGATGGCTGAAATTTTAAGATAAGGGGCCTGCATTGCTTCTTTTTGCTGGCGTTGTTGTTCTGCGTAATCCATAGAGTTTGCTCCAAAAATAAATCAATAATATAACTGTTATAGTCTATTTATATGTAAATGTCAATGTTTTTTAATGCGTTTCACGCGCACAAATAGACATAGCAGGGTTCAAACCCCTTTTGCAAGTTTCGCATAGAGCGCATCATACTGTGCCAACACACTTTTAATTGTGAAAAGTTTTTTGAATTCAGCATGCCCGTTTTCGACTATTTCATCCCTTAAATCAGCATCATCCATCACTGACTGCATCGCCTTGGATAACGCGGCGAAATCATCGATCGGTGTCATAAGAGCATTTTCGCCATGTGTGACATATTGACTTGGCCCCTCGGACGCGGTTGTCACCAATGGTCGTCGCGCGCCCCAGGCTTGGGCAAATGTGCCGCCAAACGGTTCGAATCGTGACGGAAACAACACGCAATCACATGCATCAAACAATTCCGCGCGATCCGTTCGCCACCCTAAAAATCGAACGCGGTGACGAATTCCCAAATCATCGGCCAAGGCCTTTAGATTCTTTTCCTCTGGTCCATCACCTRCAATCCATAAAACGGCCTTTGGCACCTTGGCCAAGGCTTGTAACGCCGTGYCCAAGCCTTTTACCTTATGAAGGCGCGCCATGGACAGGAACACGAAATCATCATGTTTTGTGTCCATATCAACCCGTTTTATTGTGTCTTCGACCTTTGGAAATTCTGCAAAATTATTAATGTAACTGGCATTTTCAGCCCCAACGCCTTGATCTTCGATCAACCATCGGCGGATGTCAGGTGTGTTGCCGATAAAATGCTCCACCCCCTTGTAATATTTCATATTATAATAGCCACCAAGGCGCGCCATTTTAAGAAACGGTGGTAAAGCCCCTGATGGATTAGGACATTTTTTGGCCGCGCGCGACATCCAACATTGAACGATTGCAGGTTTTAAATCCCGAATGATTTTTTTAATTCCACGCGTGGTTTTAAAATCAAATAGCCCGCCAAATGGCAATTCATATAGAGGAACACCCGCATCGCGAAGCAAGGCATTGCGTTGCGCATTGGGGCGGCAAACCGCGACGATATCTTGGCCGGCCTGATGTTGTGCAATGCACAAATCAACATACGCCATTTCCGCGCCACCGGCGGCGCCACCCGCCATCACATGCATAATCTTCATCAGATTTTAGCTTTCGATAATCTTATTCCACCAGCCTTTTTTCTTGGCTTTTGGTTTTTCATTGACGGTTTCCGCATCTTTCGCAGCAACATTTTCATCCGCATTGTCATTCGTCGGTGAAGGCGCCGCCCCATCATCATCCTTTGGCTCAGGCTTTTGTGTTGCGGCCTTTGGTTTTGCCTTTTCTTTTTTCGGCTTATCTTCGGCAACATCAACGATTTCAACTTTTTGAGGCTCAACCTTTTTACGACGTCCGCGCTTTGGTTTATCCTCGGCGACCGGCGTTTCAACTGTGGCTTCGACCTTTTTATTATTCGCGCCATCTTCCGTTTTTACAGCATCGTCTTTTTTCTTATTGTTATTACGATGACGGTTATTATTATTCGGCTTACGATCCTGTTGCTTATTATGATCCACCTTTGGAGCGTTCATATCTGAATCATTATCATCATCCGATTGAACCGCTGGCTTTACTTTACTTTTCAATGTAAAACGCGCCTCGTCTTCAACTTTTCCAATTTCAATCACAATTGAAAGATTGTAACGGCCTTCCAGGTCATTTAAAGACTGGCGGCGGTTGTTTAATAAGTACAACGCAACCTCATTTTCCATGGTCACGACAAGATTTGAGTTTCGTTTTGCAATACCCGATTCTTCGATCGCACGTAAAATCGCCAATGCAAGCGTATCAACCGTTTTCACGATTCCCATTCCTTGACAATGCGGACATGTTTCAAAGTGCGTTTCCGTCAATGAAGGTTGAAGGCGTTGACGGGACATTTCCATCAAACCAAACGATGAAATACGGCCAACCTGAATCCGCGCGCGATCACCAGACAAGGCATCACGCATCGCGCGTTCAACCTTACCATTATAGCTCCGCTTCTCCATATCGATAAAGTCAATCACGACCAAACCGCCAAGGTCACGGAGGCGCAATTGACGCGCCAATTCTTCGGCGGCCTCAAGGTTTGTGCGCAAGGCGGTTTCTTCGATATTGCGTTCTTTCGTTGAACGACCAGAGTTCACATCAACCGAAACCAAGGCCTCAGTCGGGTTAATGACCAAATATCCACCTGATTTCAGATGCACTTCTTGGGAATGCATATCTTCAATCTGAGTTTCAATTCTTTCTTTGATAAAGAGCGGTGTGTCGTTTTTATACTCCACCACTTTGTTCACATGTGTTGGCATCAACATATTCATCATGTCGCGGGCGGATTGGTATCCACGTGCGCCAGACACAATCACTTCATCAATGTCTTTGTTATAAATGTCACGAATAGAGCGACGGATCAGGCTTCCTTCTTCATTAATCAAAGCCGGGGCCGATGATTTCAACGTCAATTCACGAATGTTATTCCAAAGACGCATCAAATAATCAAGATCACGTTTAATTTCGTCTTTTGTGCGTGATGTTCCTGCCGTTCTTAAAATCACTGACATGCCTTGAGGCACCTCAAGATCTTTTAAAATCTCGCGCATCCGTTTACGATCTTTGTAATTCGCAATTTTACGGCTTACACCACCAGATTGAGGCGTATTCGGCATCAAGACACAATATCGTCCAGGCAATGTAATATATGACGTTACAGCCGCACCTTTATTACCGCGTTCATCTTTATTCACCTGAATAAGCATGATTTGACCGCGTTTGATCACTTCCTGAATTTTATAAGCGCGACGAATACGTTTCCAAAACGGTTCAACCGCTGTCACATCATCATCGTCATTCACGCGATCATCTGAATTGCGTGATGATGAATATTTTTTGCCACCACGTCCGCCGCGACGATACCGCCCACGGCCACCGCGTCCACCACGGCCATTGTTTTTCTTGTTCCCATTATCTGCATCAGAATCCGCATCGGGCTGTGCGTCTTTATCCGCTGTATCATCTTCGGATTTTGTTTCATCCGTTGAACCATCGGAATCATCCGCATCGTCTGCGGCGGCATCATCGTCAGAAGGCTTCGCATCCACGCCCGCCTCTGTGACTGTTTTTTCATCTTCGATTTCTTCAACTGTATTGTCGTCCGCGCCTTCTGGTTTTTCCGCTGTCGCTTCTTTTTCTTCCTCGATGGCTTTTTTATCTTCTTCTTCGGCCAAACGGGCGGCCTCTTCTGCGGCTTCGCGTTCAAGCTCAACTTGTTCAGCCATCAAACGTTCACGATCGGCAACCGGAATGCGGTAATAATCAGGATGAATTTCAGAAAATGGCAAAAATCCGTGACGATTTCCACCATAATTCACAAAAGCCGCCTGTAGTGACGGTTCAACACGCGTCACTTTCGCCAAATAGATATTCGATTTAATTTGTCGACGAACCAAGCTTTCAACATCAAAATCTTGAAGTTGCCCATTACGAACGACCGCAACACGAGTTTCCTCGGTCTGCGAGGCATCAATCAGCATACGGTTGCTGCCTTTGGATCTGTTGTTGTTATTAGTGTTTCCGCCGTTATTGTTGTTGTTATTTTTATTATTGTTTTGTTTTCTTGGCGGGCGAGGTTTACGCGCAGGTCTTTTTGCCTTCTCTTCTGAATTTTCCGTCGCTTTTTCAGCGGATTTTTCAGTCGGCTTTTCAGTCACGGCCTCTTTAGCAGGTTTTTCCGCAACAGTTTCCGTCACTTTTTCAGCTGGCTTCGCCGCGGCCTTAGATGGTGTTTTGGATG
>NVSI01000004.1 GCA_002401195.1 Alphaproteobacteria bacterium | reverse complement strand
GAGCGGTATTGTTATCGCGACTTTGATCTATGGTTTTGGAGGCCGCATGGGCGGATCATTCAACACAAGGGCAGTTCGCGTATTTTATGGGCTTAACAGCCGCGTTTATTACGGCGTTTTATAGCTGGCGTTTGTTGGTTTTGACATTCCATGGGAAGCCTCGTTCAGGTGAAAAAGTCATGAGCCACGTCCATGAATCGCCCGTGATTATGCTCCTCCCTCTTATTATTTTATCTATTGGCGCTGTTGGCGCAGGGTACGTGTTTTACGAATTATTTGTCGGGCACGATCGCGTTGATTTTTGGTCAACGGCAATATTTGTCTTGCCGGCCAACGACACAGTAGAGGCGGCGCATCATGTTCCATTATGGGTTAAAAAGGCGCCATTGGTCGCGGCCGTGAGCGGTATTGTTATCGCGACTTTGATCTATGGTTTTGGCGGTGGATTTGCCCGTTGGATTGCGGGCGCGTTGAAACCAATTCATGCGTTATTTTTTAACAAATATTATATTGATGAGATTTATAACGCAGTGTTTTTACGTCCGGCTCTGTGGCTTGGTCGTGTGTTTTTTAATGTGGGTGATCAAAAAATCATTAATCGCCTTGGACCTGACGGATTGGCGAAATCTTCTCTGGGGGGGGCGTCTTTACTTTCTAAATTTCAAAGCGGATATGTGTATCAATACGCATTTGTGATGATGATTGGGTTGATCGCCGTTGTAAGTTGGATTTTTTATCGGATTGTTTTGGGGTAAGTATTTTTCATGAATTTTGACACATTTCCAATTTTATCTTTAATGACATTCATGCCTTTATTGGGCGCATTTTTTGTGATGATGATCCGCGGCGAAGGGGAAACCGTCCGCAATAATGCGGTGAATGTTGGTGCATTTGTTTCATTCGCGGTTTTTATTTTGTCTCTCATTACCTTGTATCGTTTCGATGGCAGTTCCCCTGATTTTCAATTTGTTGAGGAATTCGTTTGGTTCTCTCAATTGAACCTCACATACAAAATGGGTGTTGATGGAATATCGATTTTCTTTGTTCTTTTGGCGGCCTTATTAACGCCAATGTGTATTTTACTTTGTAAGCAATCAGTGACCAAACGCCTTCGTGAATATGTGGTGGCTCTTCTTGTTCTCGAGACATTTATGATCGGAACATTTTGCGCCCTAGACGGCATTTTATTTTATATCTTTTTCGAAGGTGTCCTGATTCCGATGTTTATTATTATCGGTGTGTGGGGCGGCGCAAACCGTGTTTATTCCGCGTTTAAATTCTTCCTCTTTACCCTTTTGGGATCCGTGTTGATGTTGTTGGCATTGATCTATTTATTCATGGAAAACAGCACGACAGACATCACCGTTATGATGGATAATCCGTTAACGGGGGATCTTCAGTTCTGGTTGTTCCTTGCCTTTTTCGCAAGCTTTGCCGTGAAGATGCCGATGTGGCCTGTTCATACATGGCTGCCTGATGCGCATGTTGAGGCACCAACGGGTGGTTCTGTTATTTTGGCGGGTGTTCTTTTGAAAATGGGTGGGTACGGTTTCCTTCGGTTTTCTTTACCGATGTTTCCAGAGGCAAGCGCGTTATTTGCGCCGTATATTTTTGGGCTGTCTGTCATTGCGATTATTTACACGTCTTTGATCGCTCTTGTTCAAACGGACATGAAGAAAATGATTGCCTATTCATCCGTCGCGCATATGGGGTATGTAACGCTTGGTATATTCACGGCCACTACGCAAGGTGTTGAGGGCGCGATTTTCCAAATGATTTCACACGGGCTTATTTCTGCGGCGCTTTTCCTTTGTGTTGGCGTTGTGTACGACCGTTTGCACACACGTGAAATTTCGCGCTATGGCGGAATTGTAAAAAACATGCCGAAATACGCAACCCTGTTTATGCTCTTTATGCTGGGGTCAGTTGGCCTTCCTGGGACATCGGGTTTTGTGGGTGAGTTCCTTGTTCTTATGGGTGCATTCCAAGTCGAC
Organism: Alphaproteobacteria bacterium; assembly: GCA_002401195.1. Taxonomy (GTDB): domain Bacteria; phylum Pseudomonadota; class Alphaproteobacteria; order Micavibrionales; family UBA1664; genus UBA1664. The sequence continues at coordinate 22,612 of NVSI01000004.1, read as the reverse complement.
ACCGTGATTGGAACATTGGCGGCATCTGGATTGGTTTTGGGCGCGACATATATGTTGTGGTTGTACCGTCAGGTGGTATTTGGCCCCGTGACCAATAAAGATGCGGCGAAAATGTCGGATGTAAATGGGATGGAGAAATTCATTCTCATTCCATTGGTCTTGATGGTTTTATGGCTCGGTATTCAACCGAATTTTATTTTGGATCGTATCGGGCCATCCGTGAACAGAACACTTGAAAATTACTATACGGCGATTTCATTGCCAACGACTGACTTGGACGCTTTGATAAAGGATGTTGACTGATGCAGGCTTCACAAATTTTAAATGATATGATGGTGGCGCAGGCCGATATTTTTATGGCTTTGTCTGCTCTTGCCCTTCTTGTCATTGGTGCGTGTTTAAAAATACGCCCGATGCAACGCGTGGCGATTGGAGGGATCACCGTTCTTGCGATTTCTTTGGTTCTTGTATTGCAACAAGATAATAGCGGCGTTGCGGTGTCGTTGTTTGGAGAAATGTTAATTTACGATCGTTTTGGGGTGTTTATGAAATCATTGGTAATCTTGGCCGCGATGGCATCGATTCTCATGGGTGTTCGTGATTTGGCGGGGCACGTGATTGGTCGTTTTGAATTTGTAATCCTTATTCTTTTGGCGGTTATTGGGATGAATATTATGATCTCTGCCGACAATATGTTGTCCTTATATGTTGGTTTGGAATTGCAATCCTTGTCTCTTTATATCTTGGCGGCGTTTAATCGGAACAGCCTGAAATCATCCGAGGCTGGATTGAAATATTTTATTTTGGGCGCTCTTTCGTCAGGGATATTATTATTCGGGATTTCGTTGGTTTACGGATACACGGGGTCAACATCATTTGGCGTGATTGCACAAACTTTATCGGCTCAAGGCGGCGCCGTACCATTGGCGATGATCGTTGCCATGGTCTTTATTTTGGTTGGGTTGGCGTTTAAAATTTCGGCCGTTCCGTTTCATATGTGGACACCGGATGTGTATGAAGGATCTCCCGCATCGGTCACGGCCTTTTTTGCCTTGGCACCAAAGGTTGCGGCCTTGGCATTAATTGTCCGTGTTTTATACGGAACTTTTGACGCTCTTCAGGCCGATTGGGCGCAAATTATTTACGCTTTATCTATGGCCTCTATGGTTGTTGGGGCGTTCGCAGGTTTGGTTCAAAAAAACATTTTCCGTCTATTGGCCTATAGTTCGATTGGGCATATGGGATACGCATTGATGGGGGTTCTTGGCGGAACAACAGAAAGCCTGACGGCCACTCTTGTTTATTTGGCCCTCTATATCGTCATGACGGCGGGAACATTTGCATTCATTATATCCGTTCGTAAGGATGATGTTGCAGTGACAGAGATCAGCGATCTGGCAGGGATATCCGCTAGGTCACCAATGGTTGCCTATGGATTGACGGCGTTTTTATTCTCGATGAGTGGTATTCCACCGCTTGCGGGCTTCTTTGGGAAATTCTTTGTTTTTGAAGCGGCGTTAAGTGCGAATTATATAATTTTGTCTGTCGTTGGTGTTTTAACGTCTGTTGTTGCGGCCTATTATTACCTTTCAATTATTAAGGTTATGTTCTTTGACAAGGCGCCGGATGGAAAAATATATGAAGCGAATATGAACCTTACAAGCCTTGTTGCGTATCCGGCCTTGGCCTTTACGGTTTTGTATATCGTCTTTCCAAATTGGGTGGTGTACGAGGCGCAACGCGCGGCACTGTCTTTATACTAARTTTTCCTTTTATGAATTTTGATATTCACTATTTTGATGTGGTTGAAAGCACCATGGATCTTGCGCGCGATAAAGCGATCGAGGGCGCAAGTGAAGGATATGTAGTGCAGGGCGGGTCTCAAAATGGAGGGCGCGGACGGCGCGGAAATCAGTGGGCCTCTCCCCATGGAAATCTTTATCAATCGATTATTTTACGCCCACAGACACAGCGTCAATTTTGGGGGCAATTATCATTTGTTGTTGCCGTTGCATTGGGGCAGGCGTGTTTGGATATTGGTTTTTCAAAAGATGATNTTCAWWKGMAATSKYYYAANRAYGKYTKKATCAAAGGCGACAAACTGGGTGGAATTYTGATCGAGGCCCATGATGATTTTTTAATTTTGGGGACAGGTGTGAATGTTGAACATGCACAGGAAGGGAGATCAAAAACGCGTAATGTTTCGCCGAGGGCGCGCGATGAAATCCGCGATATATTCTTGGCAAAAATCGATCTCTATTATAATGAATGGCAAACAAATGGCTTTGAATCGATTCGTAAAGAATGGATGGCGCAGGCTTATAAGCTTGGTGAAACCATTCAAGCCAGACTGCCGACACAGATATATGAGGGCGTTTTTGATGGAATTGACACGGATGGGGTATTATTGCTAAGCTCTGGCGACGAAATACGAAAAATATCATCGGCTGATATTATAAATTGGAGAGAATAGACATGGCGTACCAAAAGTTGAAATTAAAACAAAAATTTGCGTATAGCGGATTAGCGCTTTTCCTCATAGCAGCTGTTGCCGATCGTTTTCATTCCACTGTATTGAAAAATTCAAAAGAAGTATTGGCGGTGAATGTGATTAATGACAAGGCGCAGGTCATATTTAAAGGTGAACCTCGTACATTTGTTTTTAATACTTCTGCCGTTTCGGATGTGAAGGCAGGGCAAAAATGTACAGTTTCTGTATATGGTTATAATATCTCGGGAGCCTTTAGAAATCCCTATAAAGGGCACGAATTGACATGCTCTTAAATGAATAAAAAGGAAAAAAATAATGGCAAATTCTAAAAATGATTTCATGGAGGTGGGCGTTGTAGTCTTACTTTCAATTGGGGCGGCCGTTGTGCTTGATCACCAAACGGTAACGGAAATCCGACAACCAGGCGAAGTTCTTGCTCTTGATGTTCAGGGTAAATCAACGATTGTGACAACGGATATATTTAACCGAGGCAGTTATTATAAAATAAAATTCCCAAGTGATGTTTCCAAAGAAATTCAGCTCGGGAAAACATATAAATTTTCTGTTTCCGGAGGGGTGTCCACGGCCGCTCTTCACACTTTGGGTGGTAAGCAAATAGTAAGGGGTGAATCGTTTTCACTGGCATTGAAATAAAATGCTTTTAACCATTGATTGCGGAAATACGAATATTGTTTTTGCGGTGTATACAAACCCGCAAGAAAAAAATGCAACGCCGCTATTGTGGCGATACCAAACCAATGTAAAGGCAACGGCGGATGAATATGCCGCGTGGCTTTTGCCCCTTCTTCAAAATTCGGATATCTCATTTTGTGATCTGACGGATGTGATTGTTGCCTCGGTTGTGCCGGACGTGAATTTTARCCTCAATCGTTTATGCGAGAAATATTTATCTCTTAAACCAGAATTTATTAACCCAAATGGAAGTAATAGCGGGTTAAAAATCGCATTGGCGGAACCTGTGCGCATTGGCGCAGACCAAATCGTAAACAGCGTCGCGGCTCTTAATAAATTTGCGGCTCCATGCGTTGTTATTGATTTTGGAACGGCGACAACATTTGATGTTGTTAATGGTGATGGTGAGTTTATTGGCGGCGTGATTGCGCCGGGTGTTAATTTGTCAGTTGAGGCGATGCACCGCGCGGCGGCCTTGCTTCCGCGTGTGGCGATTGAAAAGCCAGATACAGTCATTGGCGAAAACACGATCGATGCGATGCAATCAGGTTTGTATTGGGGTTATGTCTCTATGATCGAAGGCATGGCGAAACGTGTGTGCGATGAAATGGGCGTGCGTCCAACGTTTATTGCCACGGGTGGGTTGGCGAATGTTTTTGCCGATGGAATTGATATTATCGATCACGCAGAACCATTCTTAACTTTAGAGGGATTGCGGATTATTTACTGTAGGAATAAAAAGAAAGATTCTATACAGTCTGTTGCATGAGCAAAAATATAAATAATTACAAACCAAACACTGATGGCATAACATTTCTTCCCCTTGGTGGTTGTGGTCAATTCGGTGCGAACTTTAACCTTTACGGATATGATGGAAAATGGATTGCCATTGATTGCGGTATCGCATTTGCGGATGAACATTTCCCGGGCGTTGATATCATGGTGCCCGACCCTAAATTCATTGAGGCGCAGGCCGAAAATTTAGAAGGTTTGATCATTACACATGCTCATGAGGACCATATCGGCGCGGTTGCGCGTTTATGGCCACGGTTGAAATGCCCGATTTACGCCTCTCCGTTTGCGATTGAAGTTTTAAAACGTAAATTTGGGGAATTTCCACCAAAGGATGGCGCTCCAGAAATTATTGAATTTCATGGCGATATAAAAATCGCGCCCTTTGATATAGAGGCAATTCCCGTCGCTCACTCTATCCCAGAGGCCTTTGCCTTGGCGATAACGACAGAAACGGGAACCGTTTTACACAGCGGAGATTGGAATTTAGATCCAAAACCAGTCGTTGGCGAAGCAACATCGGAAAAACGATTTAAGGCGCTTGGTAAAAAGGGCGTTTTGGCCTATATCGGTGATTCAACGAATGCGCCTGTCGATGGGTTCAGCGCATCTGAATCAGAGGTCTCTCCATCATTTGAAAAATTATTTAAGAGGTGCACTGGTAAAATTGCAGTGACGTTATTTTCATCTAATATTTCGCGTGTTCTTGGTGTTGTAAAGGCGGCGCAGGGGTGCAAAAGATCGATTTGTATTGCAGGTCGCTCATTGGCCAACATGGTTGAAAATGCGCGGGCCTGTGGTTATATTTCGGATGATATTAAATTCGTAAGCGAAGACGAGGCACAAAGCCTGTCGAAAAATAAAGTCGTTTATATTGTAACGGGATCACAAGGCGAAGACCGCGCGGCCTTGGCCAAAATTTCACGTGGGATGCATCCGCGTATTAAATTGGGGAAGGGGGACACTGTGTTCTTTTCCGCTCGATCGATCCCCGGGAACGAACGCGGTATTTTGGACATGAAAAACCTGCTTCTTGAAAGTGGTTTGGATGTTATTGACCCACAAAATGCAGGCGAAATTATTCACGTGTCGGGGCACCCACGTCGCGGCGAAATTCAAAAAATGCTTGGATGGGTAAAACCTAAATCATTGATTGCCATTCATGGTGAACATCAACAACAAGTGGCGCATGCAAAAATGCATGATAATTCGATCGTGCCCATTAATGGACAAATCCTTCTTATCAAATCAGACGGAACACTTGAAACAAAGGGTTATACCGAGGCTGGACTTCAGGCCGTTGATTTCGATCGTATCGTTGATTTTGACCACGCCGCGATTTCGGAACGTCGAAAGATGAGCTTTAACGGCGCGGTTATGGTGTCCCTTGTTTATGATATTATTGATGATGATATCTTGGATCTTCAAATCACGACGTTGGGCTTGCTGGATATGAACAGGCCGACAGACAAAAAAAGTTTTGATGGGTTGGAAGAGGCGATTGATCGCGCAATTTCAAAAATGCCGAAAAAGGCACGGACAAAGCATGATGAATTGACGAATAAAATTCGCGCATGTTCAAAACGATATTTTCGTGAATTATTCCGCGCCCGTCCTTTGGTTGAAATCCACATTACTTTACTGGATTAATTATGGGTTTATTAACGGCGGTTTTTACATTTTTATTAATTTGGTGGATGGTGTTATTCACCGTTCTTCCATGGGGAAATCGCCAACCTAAAAACCCTGAAACAGGGATGGCTTATGGCGCGCCAGAAAACCCAAACATGAAAAAGAAATTGATCGCGACAACGATTGTATCATTTATCGTTCTTGGCATTATTTATGCATGTGTTGAAATGAACATTATTGATTTTAGAGGAATTGCCCGTGAGATGGATGCTCGTATTTACGGCAGCGATATTAACGCTTCCAACTAGTTTTGTGGTTGCGAACGACGATATGTGCCAGAATAAAAACTATCATGTTGATCATAAACCGCGCGCGGATGTGATCTATAACCCAGATCAGGTGAACGCTATACCCGATCCCGTTGATATTCCCATTACAATTGATCTTGTGGATCGCTATGCTTTGGATGTGCCTGCGGGCGTTGAATTGGATGTACCATTAGGGTTCGTATCGGTTTACAAAGACGGACGCATTATGCATGATGGAAAAAATATTTCAGGAAGCATTCAAAAGAAATGCGAAGAGTCGGAACTGGTTAAAGAAATAAATTCTGAGATTTCAGTATCGAAAGCCGACTGATTACCGTTCAAAATCCATTCCGCGATCGCGGCCATGCGTTTGTTCAAATGATTTAAATTCTTTTCTTTTTTGGATTTTTTCAAGACAGTCGCAATATTTTTTCTCTCTTTCTACTCCATCGAACAAAGAAAATATCGATGCGTTTTCAATGCCGTTTGATAGAATTTTTTTCAAGTCTTCATTGTTACAATAAAAAGAAACTTCATGTGTTTTTAAAATTCTCCATGCGTGTTTTGATTCGCTGTTTAATTTTTTAAAATCTTGACGATCTTCGATTTTTTGAATTAAATCATATCGTTCAAGGTCGGCAGCGGACGGGGGAATCCTTTCGAGTGAAAGAGTGTAGTCATCGTCGTCATCTTCATTTCCTTCGTGTTTTGCCTTTTTTATGGACTGAAGGAAGGCCATTCTCTTTTTTTGTCGTTCTTTGCTTTCTTGATCTTCACGTTTTTCCTTTTGGGCCTTGATCAAATTTTCTTGTTCACCCATTTGTGTATAGAGGGCCATATCATTGGCCCCCATTGAGGTGGCAACACCATTCTCATTTTGAATGGGGGAAAAGGGGGATGTGGATTTGACTGGCGGTTCGTAATGCACGACAAGTGAGGGGATTTCAACCTTTGGCGTCTCTGGTTTTTGCTTCTTTTTTTTGAACGGCCACATAGGTAAAACTCCGATTAATATTACATAATTATAAGGCGAATTGTGTTGGAAAGTCAATAAAATTCTTCTTCTTGCCACAAACACATGCTAAGACTTTCATCATGATATTTACACCTTTTGAAAGAATGTTGGCATTTCGATATTTACGCGCTCGAAAAAGCGAAAGTTTTGTTTCGGTTATATCGGCGTTTTCGTTCCTTGGTATTATGCTTGGCGTTGCGACTTTGATTATTGTGATGTCGGTGATGAATGGATTTCGCACTGAATTGATTGATCGTATTTTGGGCCTGAACGGGCATGTGAATGTTTCAAGTACGACAGGATCCCTTCGCCCTTATGAGAACTGGGTTGATGTTTTATCCGAAATTGAAGGCGTTGAAATCGCCTTACCTCAAATTGAAAAACAGGCGTTATTATCCGTTCGCGGTGCCTCAACAGGGGTGATGGTTCGCGGTCTTTCATCCGAATCTTTTAAGGCTAAACCTGTTTTGGGACGTTCGATTGTTGCAGGAGATATGAATGCCTTTAACGATGGTTCGGGTGTGATCATCGGACGAGAGCTAGCCTTACGGTATCGTTTGAAACCTAATGACGAAGTTGTGATGCTTAGCCCCCAAGGGAAGGCGTCGCCATTTGGAACAATTCCGCGCTCGCGCCGTTTTGTTGTTTCAGGGATATTTGACGTTGAAATGTATGAATATAATCAAGGGTTCGTGTTTATGCCCATGGTGGCGGCTCAGCAATTTTTTGATTTAAAAGATGCCATTAATACGATTGAAATTTTCACGGTCGATTCCCAAAAAACACCGCTGTATATGGAAGAGATCGCACGAAAAATTCCTGTCGATATGCGCGTTCATGATTGGCGCGAAAGTAACGGAAGTTTTTTCAACGCGTTACAAGTTGAGCGCAATGTAATGTTTCTCATTTTAACGCTCATCATTATTGTGGCCGCGTTTAATATTGTTTCATCCATGATTATGTTGGTGAAGGATAAAGGGCGCGATATCGCGATCGTACGCACCATGGGCGCATCACGTCGATCAATGTTAAAGATATTTATTTTAACAGGCGGTATGATTGGCGTTGCGGGAACAACGGCCGGCGCGGCATTGGGGATTGGGTTTGCAACGAATATTGAAAGCATCCGCCGAAGCCTTGAGAGCCTGACAGGGACGGAATTATTTTCGGCGGAAATTTATTTTTTAACAAAACTTCCTGCGGAAATTAATTGGAACGAGGTCGTCAGTGTGATCGGAATGGCGTTGGCTATTTCATTGTTAGCGACGGTTTATCCGGCGTGGCGCGCGGCGAAACTCGACCCTGTGGAGGCCTTGCGTTATGAGTGATAAAATTATTCTATCAGCCAAGGATATTTCGAAATCTTATCCGCAATCTGGTGGAGACCCATTATCGATCCTTGAAAACATTAATGTGGATGTGAAGGCAGGAGAGATCGTTGCCTTGGTCGGCGCCAGTGGATCTGGGAAATCGACGTTGCTTCATATCCTTGGGTTATTGGACGCACCGACATCAGGGTCATTGATGATTAATGATAAAGATGTGTCATGCCTGTCAGAAAAGGACCGCACATTAACGCGCCGCAATGACATTGGATTCATTTATCAATTCCATCATCTTCTTCCTGAATTTTCAGCGCTTGAAAATATTGTTCTTCCTCAAATGATTTTGGGCATGGAGAAAAAGAAAGCCGAAGAACGCGCCCTTACATTGTTAAAACGTCTGCGCCTTGATCATCGCGCGGATAATCGCCCTGGGAAATTGTCGGGAGGGGAGCAACAACGCGTTGCGATTGCCCGTGCCTTGGCGAATAAACCGAAATTAATTTTGGCGGATGAACCAACGGGAAATTTAGACCCTGAAACGGCAGAAGAAGTGTTTCAATTATTTATGACGGTTGTTCGTAAAACGGGCGTTGCAGCCTTGATCGCGACCCATAATATGGATTTGGCAAAACGTATGGATCGCGTGATTGAGTTTTCTTAACTCTTAATCGTCAACTAATTTCAAATGAACAATGCGGCCTGATTTGATTGTGTTTCCATTCACGCGACGTTCGATCGTAATTGTTCCTTTATAGTCGCCAGCCTCCCATCGGATGTTTTTTTTCAATACACTTAAATTGACGGGGAAGTAGGGCGAGTCTTTTGTGATTGTCTTTTTAAACTCTTTGAAAATTTTTCCGTCAGGTGCCTCGATAAGTATTGTAATTTCATCATCAACGCGTAAATTCATCATGAGCGACCATAGGGAGAGCTGTAATGTTGCTGTTCTGATTGCTGTGGCTGTTTGAGCCGTTCCATTTAAAATACTGCTATTTGGGACGTGTCCAACGGTGAACCCTGCGCTTGCGACGGCGGCGGGTTCATAAGGGGGATTCATGCCACCAACCCATAAAGATTGAGTTTTAGCAGAGCATCCCTCGATCGCCGTACGTCCGCTAAACGGATCGAACACCATGCCATTGCGAATGGTTGCAAAGGACAGGTGAGGCCATGATGTTTGTCCGCTTGTTCCGATTGATCCAATGATTTGTCCTTGTTGGACGGCCTGTCCCGCGCGAACGGTAAGAGTTCTTGGGTTAAGATGGCAATAGCTGCTCTCCCATCCTTTGGCATGTTTGATTAAAACGCGCGTCCCGCAAAATCCACCAACATTGCCCGCAACTTGTACTTTTCCGCTTGCTGAGGCAAGGACAGGCATGTTTTGAAGGACGGCTTTTTGTGAGGAGAGAGAGATATGCGTTGATTTATTATTGTCCGTCGCCTTTTTTCCGCACATATAGTCGGAAACGCGCCCGCTACGGTCATCCAAGTCAACATGGTTGGTAATCCAGCAATTTCCCATGATTTGACAGGCGACGGGAAAACGAAATTCCATGGCTTTTACTGGGAAAATCATTATAAAGCATAAAAAGGTAAAGAATGATGTTTGACACATTTTGACCATACACTCATTATAACACAGCGATTTAACAAAGTATGAGCATGACAAAAAATAATTCAGCGACACATCTTATTGGACGAATTTTCAAAAATTACATTCGTCATTATACGAGCGACCTTTTGGTGGCTTTGTTTTGGATGGTTGTTGCATCCGCAATGACGGGCGTATTCGCGTGGATCATTGGCCCCGTGATGGATGAAATTATGGTGAAGGCGAATGAGGAAATGATTTATCCGATCGCTGGTATTTTGATGGTTTCCCTTATGGTGCGTGGTATTTCGACATATCTTCATACCGTTCAAATGGGGAAAATTGGTCACGGGCTTGTTGCGGATATCCAAGGGGACTTGTTCTCTCATATGCTTCGTCTGGATTTAAAATTTTTTCAAGAAAACCATAGTGGATCTTTGGTTGCCCGCATGATTTCGGATGTTCAAGTGATGCGCGCGGCCTTGGCCGACAGCATGACTGGAATTGGAAAAAACGTCATTACATTGGTTATTTTGATTGGAATTATGTTTTATCGCGATTGGGCCTTGGCCTTGTCGGCCTTTACTGTGTTTCCTTTGGTTGCGTATTATGTGTCGCGCCTTGGTAAGAAGTTAAGAGGGATATCAGGGCGCACACAAGAGGCGATCTCGGATATGACAGCAGGGATCGCCCAAACATTTCAAGCGATCCGACAGGWGAGAGCCTTTGGCCGTGAAAAATTTGAAATCAAACGCGCCAAGGTCACGCTGCATGATGTGCGATCCTTGAATATAAAGGCAACACGAACGGGAAATTTATCAACGCCCGTGAACGACGTGTTGGTTGGATTTATTTTGTTTGGTGTTATTTCTTTTGGCGGATTTCAGGTCGTAAGCGGCGAGGCGAGCGCAGGGGATATCATGTCCTTTATCGCGGCGTTCTTGATGGCGTATGAACCGATGAAGAAATTGGCGAAGCTGAATAATAATTTAAACATAGGTTTGGGCGCGGCAGAACGTGTTCTTAGTATTTTGGATACAAAGTTGGGGATTGAAAAAACGCGGCGACTACCACCCCTTAAAACAAAAAAATCAATGGATGTTACGTTCGATAATGTCACATTTGAATATAATGTTGATGAACCGATTTTGAACCGAATCGACCTTGTCGCCAAGGCAGGTGAGGTTACGGCCTTGGTTGGCCCATCGGGCGGGGGGAAGACAACAATCCTTAATTTGATCCCACGCTTTTTCGACGTAAAATCAGGATCGGTTAAAATTAACGGGCAAAAAATTGATCAAATTTCATTGAAATCTTTGCGGGATGCGGTGTCTTGGGTGTCGCAAGATATTGTTATTTTTGATGATAGCGTGATGGATAATATTGCTTATGGCCGTGATGGAGCGACGAAAAAAGATGTTATAAGGGCTGCGAAGTCGGCCTTTGCCCATGATTTTGTTATGGCTCTTCCTGATGGATATGACACAAGGCTGGGCGAAAATGGAACGWCATTRTCGGGAGGGCAAAAGCAACGCATTGCCTTGGCGCGCGCGTTTTTGAAAAATGCACCGATTCTCCTTTTGGATGAGGCAACATCAGCACTGGACAATGAATCAGAACGATTTATTCAGGCGAGTCTAGAGACTTTACAAAAAGGGCGAACAACTCTTGTCATCGCCCATCGTTTGTCAACAATCGAAAAGGCGGATAAAATCGTGGTTCTTGAGGGTGGCCAAATCATCGAACAGGGCACCCATGCGGAGCTTATCCGAAATAAAGGTCTTTATAAGTCCTTAAAAGATTCTTTGTAAATTATCATAAAACACCCTTGCATTGAAAATTAAGAGGCGTATATTGCGCCTGATTTTAATTAAAAGAAGCGAGGTTTCCTATGTCTCCAGAAAAAAGTTTATCCAAACTAGCGATTACAAATGTGTTTACCGTTTCAAATGATGACACGGTTGAGAAGGCCTTAAAGGCCCTTGATAGTCGTGGCATGCGTTCAGCGCCCGTTGTTGACGAGGACGGCGTTTTTTACGGTATGTTCAGCGCGCATGAGGTTATTAAAGGCCTTGTCCCGTCATATATGGACGGAATGTCACTTGATTTTGCTCAAGGATTTGCGCCTCTGCTTGCGGATCGTTTGCAACGGATGTTTCCATCCCGTGTTGGCGATCATGTTCGCCCTGAAAACGCGGTAAAAATCGCAACAAATACACACACATGGGAAGCGTTAAGAATGCTGACAACACATGGGTCTCCGCTTGCTATTGTTGACGATAGAGACGGAAAATTAACAGGGTTGATTTCAGAACAATCAGCGATCGACGTTTTGTTGAAAATGGCCGAAAAAAAAGAAAAATAATCTATAAAAAATAAAACAGAGAGAATTTATTATGACTCCGCATAATTCAGGCGCAGGCGCCTTTGAACCGTCAGTAATTTTTGGATGGGATCCCATGATAACGGCAACCGTTATTTTGTGCATTGCCTATGCTTTTATTATTTCAGAAAAAATAAACCGCGCGGTTGTGGCCTTGATCGGGGCAGGGTTGATGATCTTTTTGGGTGTGATGAATCAGGCGATAGCGGTTGATGGCATCGATTTTAATACGATCTTTTTATTGATTGGGATGATGGCGATTGTTGGGATTACCAAAAAAACAGGAGTGTTCCAATATATTGCGATTTTAACGGCGCGCGTTGCAAAGGGAAACCCGCGAACGCTGTTGTTTTCTTTATCCGTTGTGACGGCCGTATTTTCGGCCTTGTTGGATAATGTGACGACAGTGATGTTGATCGTTCCGATTACATTATTGTTAACGGAACAGTTAAAGCTAAACCCGTACCCATTTCTATTTTCGCAGATATTTGCGTCTAATATTGGTGGAATGGCGACCTTAATTGGTGATCCACCGAATATTTTGATTGGCTCAGCCGTTGGGTTTTCTTTTATGGACTTTGTTTATAATACGATGCCTGTGGCAATTATTATCATGGTCTTTATCCTTGTGTTCTTTGACTTTATTTGGGGACGTAAATTCAAGGTTGACCTAAAACTACGGAAACGTTTGATGGGTTTTGAACCACGTGAAGCGTTGGAAGATATTCCATTACTGATGAAATCTTTATTTGTTATGGCGTTGGTTATTTTCGGATTTGTGTATGGTCATGGTCAGGGGATTGAACCTGGGACGGTTGCTTTGGTTGGGGCGGCTTTATTGATGCTTCTTGAGATCTATAAATTTGGACCGGGCGAGCAATCCAAAAAAGTTCATGCCGCATTAAATGAAGTGGAGTGGGAGACAATCTTCTTTTTCATGGGGTTGTTCATGTTGGTTTATGGTGTTGAGAGAGCGGGGCTTTTGTCTATGCTTGGTCAGGAAATGTTGAACTTCACCGAAGGTGATATCGCGTTTACAACCATTCTTGTTTTATGGTCGTCGGCTATATTCTCGGCCATTGTTGATAACATTCCATTTGTTGCGACAATGATTCCATTGATTGAATCGATGGAAGAAAGCATGGGCGGGGCAGAAGCCATCGTTCCGATTTGGTGGGCATTGTCATTGGGCGCGTGTCTTGGTGGGAACGGATCGCTTGTTGGGGCGTCGGCGAATGTGATCGTCGCAAGCTTTGCCGAACGATCAGGACACCGTATTTCATTTTTGAAATTCATGAAGCTGGGTTTCCCATTGATGCTTGCCACTGTGGCCATCGCTCATGTATATGTTGAGTATGTTTATCTTCGCTAGGCTTTCTTTACTTCTTCTCGTTTTTGGGTGCTTTGTCGCCTGTCAAAGCGAGGAGCCTATGATATCCCCCATACACATTGGCGCGCATGCCTTTGATGTTCAATATGCGCTGACGGCTGAACAAAAACGAAAAGGCCTGATGTTTGTTGAGGATATGCCCGACAATCACGGAATGGTTTTTCTTTACCCAAAACAAAGTGTTACAAAATTTTGGATGCGAAATACTTTAATTCCACTGGATATGCTTTTTTTTGATAAAGATATGAAATTGGTTCACATCGAAAACAGCGCAACCCCGCATGATTTGTCACCAAGAGGGCCAAATACACCCGTTTGTATTGTTGTTGAAATTAATGGAGGAATGGCGGAAACACTCAATATTCAGATGGGTGAAATTTTATCTTTAAATCGTCCATACAAATGCTTGCATTGACCGTATAAATAGTGGTAAAACCTTTTCAAATGTCGGGATGTGGCGCAGTCTGGTAGCGCACCTGGTTTGGGACCAGGGGGCCGGAGGTTCGAATCCTCTCATCCCGACCATTTAAAAAAAGACCGCTTTCGTGCGGTCTTTTTTTGTTTTGTGATGGCAGTTGTGCGTATGGCGTGAAATCCCTTATCCATTTATTCAATGACTTCTTAAAAACCGTCTGTTATCCTTTGTGCATGAAAAATGTTCGTATCTATCCGCAATCAAAATCACAAGCGCAATCTGGGCGTGGTAAAGCCTCTGTCTGGATTATAGAGCCAGAGTGGACGTCATCGCGCCAACCAGAGCCTGTGATGGGGTGGACATCGGCGGGGGACACATTGTCTCAGGTCAATTTAAAATTTTCTTCACAATCCGAAGCCGAAGAGTTTGCAAAGTCCAAGGGATGGCGTTATACAGTGACGGCGCACCATGAACGCACAATAAAACCGCGTCATTATGGTGATAATCACGTGTACGACCCGGATGTTGAGAAATAGATATTTTTTCAATTCAAAAAAGGTCCCATAGCTCAACTGGATAGAGCACCTGCCTTCTAAGCAGGGGGTTGTAGGTTCAAGTCCTACTGGGATCACCATTTTTTAAATTCTAAACCTGATTAATTTTCGCGGATAATATTTGCGCCAACGGCCGATAATTTACCAACAATGTCTTCGTATCCGCGTTCTAGGTGATAGATGCGGTTGACGGTTGTTTCTCCCTCGGCACATAACCCTGCGATCACAAGCGCGACAGAGGCACGAAGGTCTGTTGCCATGACAGAGGCGCCTTTTAAGCCAGTGACGCCGCGTACGATCGCCGAATTTCCTTGCACGGTGATCTTTGCCCCCATGCGAACCAGTTCAGGCACATGCATAAATCGGTTTTCAAAAATCGTTTCTGTGACCATGCCTGCGCCATCGGCAAGGGTAAGCATCGTCATCATTTGTGCCTGCATATCCGTTGGAAATCCTGGGTATGGTTCGGTCATGATATCGATCCCACGAAGAGATTTTAGGTCGTCTTGGCGTTTGACTTTGATGTCTGTGCCATCCGCTGTGATTTCAACGCCGGCTTGGCGAAGAAGGGAGACAAGAGCGTCAAGTGTATCAGTCCGCGCGTTTTTAAGCGTGATATTTCCGCCTGTTAACGCGGCGGCAATCATGAATGTTCCTGTTTCAATACGGTCGGAAATCACGGCATGCGTTCCCGCGTGTAATGTCTTAACGCCCGTRATGACAAGGCGGTTTGTTCCGACGCCATCAATTTTTGAACCCATAGTGATCAGGCATTGGGCAAGGTCTGTGATTTCAGGTTCCATCGCGGCATTGGATAGGATTGTTTCTCCGCTGGCCAATGTCGCAGCCATAAGAAGATTTTCGGTCGCGCCAACGGRGACTTTTGGAAAGACGATTTCTGCGCCTTTTAATCCATCWGGAGCCGAGGCATGAACATATCCATCTTCGATCGTGATTGTTGCACCCATTTTCTCTAGGCCATTGAGGTGAAGGTCAACAGGGCGTGATCCAATCGCACATCCACCAGGAAGGGAGACTTTTGCGATGCCGTGGCGCGCAAGAAGAGGGCCCAAAACAAGGATGGAAGCCCTCATTTTGCGGACAAGGTCATAAGGCGCGATGGTTTTATCAACGCCGCCAATCGCTTTTATTTTTAATGTTGAGTTTTCATTGTCGCGAACGACTTCGGCGCCAACATATTCCAATAGTTCGGTCAGTGTTGAAATATCGCGCAATTGCATAGGGATATTTGTCAGTGTCAATTCTTCTGCAGTTAAAAGTCCTGCGCAAATAAGAGGGAGCGCCGCATTTTTTGCCCCGCTGATTGTGATGTCACCATTGAGTGAGTTTCCACCAATAATTTTGATCTTTGCCAATCCGTCATTGGCCATGTCCATGTCGCTCATGATTTTTCTTATCTTTCTTGTTCAATTAACCGCAAGATAGGGGCAAGTGCGGGATCATGCAATTGTTTTTCGAAAGATGTCTGAAGTGGGGTGAAAAACTGCATTAAATCATCGCGTCCGCTTTCGGTTTTTAATTTTAAAATTTGTCCCAAAACGCGGGCGTGAAATTGCGCCTTAATCACGGGGTACCATGCGTTGAATGTCTCAACGTCTGATGGCGATAATGAGGCACAATAATGGTCAATGCATGATTGTTTGATATCGCCCGGAATGGTGCGGCGCGCATCATCCAATAAATTAACCATGTCATAGACAAATGGAGCAAAGCACGCGCCTTGAAAATCAAGAATTCCAACGCGGTCATTCACCCACATAAGGTTGGATGCATTAAAATCAATATGTGTGAGTATCTGAGGACAAGGGGGCAGGGCGCTTTCAATTTCGTCCCATGCGGCAAACCATTTTTTTTCAAGGTCAGGGGTGCCCAATATGTATTGAGGGTAAAAGCGCAGAGCTTTGTAAACATGTGTGTCTTTATAACCTAAAAGATCTATCGATTTGGCGTTTTCGTGATCACGGAATGTAATCAGAATATCAGTCGCGGCGATATAGGCATTCGTGGTCGATCCAACCAAATCACGTGTTCCAAAATCTTCCATAAGGATATATCCGTTTTCAAGGTCTTGAGCATAGATGTGCGGTGCATAGAGGCCAAGGGCGCGGAGATGTTTGTTTATTTTTGACCATGCGCCGATTTCGTGACCAATCATGGAGTCGGGGGATGTGTCTGGCGGTGAGTCGAGTAGTATCGCGATATCACCGTTATCGTTGCTTAGGCGTGCATATTGACGCGGTGACCAATCGGCATCAAACCATGTGATGTCTACGGTCTTCCACTTCGTTGGTGCAAGAAATTTTGTAAGGGCAGGATTCATGTCTGGATTATTATAAGGATTAACTTTGCGAGGTGAAGAATAATTTCCTTGCATTTCTTGCCTTATGATTACATAATAACAAAATGAGCAACGTTGTTAGTATTTTTACAGAGACCACAACATTGGGTGGACCAGTGTTCAATCCAACATTATATGGATTTTTGCGCGACACTTTGGATGGTTTTTCCAGTGATATGCCCGTGACGAAGTATATCTTGTCGGATGTGTATACGCGAGATTGCGAAACATTAAGGCCGTCGCCTAAAGAAAAAGTCAGAAATTATCGATTGAATATGAATCTGTATCGCAAAAGAATCGCTGACATGAATCGTCGTTTTGCAGCGATCTTTGATGGAAAAAAATGCCCCGACCATGTTTTGGCCATCGGCATTGGATCGTATGAATGTACAAAAGAATTACCATTGGATGGCGCCAGTAAAGAGTTGCGCGAAGAAATCCAAAGCATTGCAAAAAATGTCCTTGGGTTTAAAGATTCGTTAAAACCAATGCAGAGCATGTTTGACTCTTTGAATAATATTGAAAAATTCTTAGTTTTAGATTCCGTGAGCGATGATATTGAAATGATAAAAAAGCAAGCGCCGACCATTCGCCGAACCGATTCCCATATGGAGACCCGGGCTTATGCGACGACTGTGAGCATGGTAATGAAGTATACAGGGATTGATTATGGAGCGATGGAAAAGGCTCTGAATGCAAATATTTCTCAAAAAATAACGGATATGTCGACTGAAATTCGTGCGATGCTAGAGCGTGAAAACGGAACATCTTATCCTGACCTCAACAGATAAACACTCTTGTCCTTTGACTGTTTGTCGATAATCGATTATACAATCATCATATATACAGATAAAAATATGAGGAGTTTATTTTGGCTAAAGAAGAATTAATGGAATTTAACGGTATTGTTGTTGAGGTTTTGCCCAATGCAATGTTCCGTGTGACCCTTGAAAATGATCATGAAATGATCGCCCACACAGCGGGAAAAATGCGTAAACACCGTATTCGCGTTTTGGCGGGGGACAAGGTTGTTGTTGAAATGACACCTTATGATTTGAGTAAAGGCCGTATTATTTTCCGTGAAAAATAATAGCGATCTTATTCTTGCTTCGGCATCTCCACGCCGTAAAGATTTATTAGCAGAGGTCGGGATTATCCCTGACCAAATTATCCCTGCGGATATTGATGAAACCCCATTTAGGAATGAACTGCCTCGGCCGTATGTGAAACGTATGGCGTTGGAAAAGGCGCGCGCGATTGCGGTGTCTCATAAAAAATCCTTTGTTTTGGGCGCCGATACTGTTGTTGTGATGGGCCGCCGCGTCCTTCAAAAGCCCGAAGGTGAAGTCGAGGCGTATAAATTCCTCTCGATGATGTCAGGACGCCGCCACACGGTGATGGGCGGAATTTGTTTAATAACGCCAACGGGGGGTGAGATTATTCGCGTGTGCGAAACCTCCGTAAAATTTAAAGTTTTATCAGAGAGCGAAAAGAAAAATTACGTGACTTCAATGGAATGGGACGGGAAGGCTGGCGGTTACGGGATCCAAGGTCTTGCCTCAACATTTATTCCATTTATCAGCGGATCATATTCGAACATTGTCGGATTGAGCATCTATGATACAATCCAGATGTTAAATGGAAATGGATTCGCGAGCGTATAAAAACATATGGATATTTTAATCGAAGATCTGGACGAGAGCTTGTGGGCTGTCGCGATTGATAAAAAGAACATTATTCAAAATTTAGAAATTGACCCTTTTTCGGAAATCATCAGATGGGGCTCATTGTATATGGCGCGTGTGGATCGTATCGACGCGGCCAATGGCGCGGCCTTTGTTGATTTGGGGTTTGGTTTTGATGGGTATCTTCCGCTAAAAAATGTGCGCGTTGACGGAAAATCACCCGCCAAAGGTAAAAAAATAGGGCAAATTTTACGCGCCGGACAAATGGTGATGGTACAGGTCAAAACGCCGTATAATCCCACAGGTCAAGACGATCAGGAACACGGAACATCAAAGGTATCACGCGTTTCAATGGATATTGCGTTGGCGGGACGTTTTTTAATTTACACGCCGTTTGCGACAGAAAACAGGATTTCAAAACGTATCGAAGACAAAGGCCTGCGAAAAAATTTGAAGGCGATGCTGAAGGATATAGAAGATATTCAGGGGTGTATTTTACGATCCTCTGCGGCGCATTGTCAGACAGATATTTTGGTGCGTGAAGGGAAAATTTTAAAGGCAATGTGGGACAGCATTCTTGCCTATGATGGTGAGGAAGAACCAACATTATTGATGCTTGGCCCTAATTCTGTTCAACGGACATTGGGGGATTTGTCAGTGGGGCAGATTGATTCAATCGTTGTCTCGACCCAAGAATTATTCGAGGATACAGAGGAATGGTGCGATTTGTTTGCGCCTGACCTTATGACGAAAATTGAATTTCGCGAGGTCGCGAACACGCGTTCGGGCATGGGATTGTTTGAAATTCATGATTTAATCGGGCAATTCGAACAGTTGCTTCACCCTTATGTTGTTTTGCCCTCTGGCGGATCAATTATTATCGAGGACACGGCCGCCATGACGGTTGTGGATGTGAATAGCGGCGCGGACAAAAGTAAGCTCAACACGAATTTAGAGGCCGCAAAAGAAATCGCGCGTCAAATCCGTATTCGTAATATTGGAGGTATTGTTATGGCTGATTTTATTAATATGAAAGCGACCTCGCAGAAAAATAAAGTGGTCAAAGCCTTGGAAGAGGCATTATCTGGCGACCCATGCACGGCGGTTTGTCACGGCGTGACGCAACTTGGTGTTTTTGAAGTGTCGCGCCAACGTCGGACGCCGACATTGGAAGATAAGTTAACAATGATGGAATTGACCGAGGGGTAGTCTCTTTTTTCGTTATTTGACTTTTCATATTTTTGTACTTATGGTGAATTTTGTATTTTAATATAGGAGCAACGAGCCATGGATATTCAACAAAAAGTCGACCTTACAATAGAGCAATGGCGCCGTCTTCGGATTGAACCATATTTAAAAGCATTAGAATTGGAAAATCAAAATAAAAATATGGAGGCGATGGACTCTCTTAATGAGATTTCTCTTTTTGATTTTTTGAAAGATTTTGATGTGGCTGTTTCTAAAAAAACGGACGAACTTGAAAAACGCGTGGCACAAAGAATGCGCGAAATTTTTAACAAAAATTCCATAACAAAAGAAAACTTTATGCAGGCACATGACCGTATTACTTTTGCCTCATTTTTTGAATCTATTCGCGCGGCACGAAAAAGCGATGATGCGTATGATAAAGATTTTTTTATCGACAGGGCGGGGACAAGTTTGGCCCTTGTCTTTTGTGAAGAGAGCCAAAGCAAGGCTAAGGCGTTTTCAGCTGCGGCTAGAGGTATTTTAAATGCAACGAAGTGTAGCAAATTTTTAGAGGCAAAGCATAGATTTCCAAGCCTCTAAAATTTTTAATTTACTTCCCGTCTTTTTTCTTGCGACGTGGACGGCGAGGTTTCTTTTCACCCTCTAATTCATTTGTCATTGGTTGTTTGCCATCATCACCTGTGAATTCATCGTTTTCTGGTGCGTCATTTGTATTGTGAGGCGCCTCAGAATTTTTGATTTCAACTTTCTTACGCTCATTGGCTTTTTTAATTTCAGCAACGGGCAAAATTTCAGACAAAGGCTTTTGGTCTTTGCGCTTGCTCATCGTTGATTTGTGCTCAGGAATTGGAATACGTTTCGCATTTGTATTTGTGCGGTCATTCATTGCAATATCGACTTCGAGGCGCGCACACACTTTACGAAGCTCGTGAACGGCATTTTGCAATTTTGCTTTGGCGTCATCGTCTTTCAGGTTTTCTTTCCATGCTTCAAGGCTGGAAAGGCATGTGGCCGCAGTTTCCTGTAAACGTTGTTCAACAGGTGTGTCTTTGTCCGTTGTTGTGGCTTTTTCAGGTGTAAGTGATAGTTGATCGCTCATAATTTACCGAGGCTTTCTTTTAGCTTTGTCCAAAGACGTTGTTAATTTGTTGTCCTACCATAATGAATGTTGTGCGCTTTGACAATTCTTTCAATTGTCGTGCGCCAACATAGGTACAGGCAGACCGTAATCCGCCCAATATATCTTGCATTGTGCGGTCGTTAATATCGCCGCGATAGGGGACTTTGACTGTTTTACCTTCGGACGCGCGATATTCGGCAACGCCGCCGGAATGTTGTTCCATTGCTGTATCGCTGCTCATCCCGTAAAAGACGGCGAATTGTTCACCGTTTTCGGTGATGATTTCTGTTTCGGCCTGATCATGACCAGCGAGCATCCCGCCCAGCATGACAAAGTCTGCTCCGGCTCCGAAGGCTTTGGCAACGTCGCCTGGAACTGTGCAACCACCATCGGCGCACACAAATCCGCCAAGACCGTGCGCTGCGTCCGCGCATTCGATTGTTGCGGAAAGTTGAGGGTAACCAACGCCCGTCATTTTACGTGTCGTGCAAACGGACCCAGGGCCGATTCCGACCTTGACGATGTCCGCGCCGCATAAAATAAGTTCTTCGGTCATTTCGCCTGTGACAACATTTCCTGCCATAATTGTTTTATCAGGGAATTTCTCACGCGTTTTTTTCAAAAAATCACTAAATCCAGTGGAGTATCCATTGGCGACATCAATACATATTTTATCAATTCGTGTCGCGTCAATTTTTGACAAAACGGCATCCAGTTTTTCATGATCTTTATCCGCGATTCCCACGGAATACCATGCATTTTCAGATTCGGGCGATGAATAAAATTCAACCAGTTGATCCAGCGAGTAATGTTTTGTAAGCGCCGAAGTCAGGCCTTCGCCTTGCTTGTAAAAGGCGCGCGCCATTGAAATTGTACCGACACCATCCATATTTGCGGCAATGATTGGTGTTCCGTCATAGGTTAACCCAGACCATTTGAACGTATATTGGCGTCGGATATCGACGTCTTTACGGCTTTTGAGTGTAGAGCGTTTGGGACGTATAAGAACGTCTTTAAAATCAAGTTTTKGNTNNGATTCNWTGNNYATTWRCGKWTWCWYWWYWTMTMYWTNRMYTACMTWKMGNNCAWTTTNCWWCMTTCRTWRMKTKMRMAMYAYWCRAKSTWTTRYWAWSAWAMMRAWGWSMTGWAKCNYRWWWSYYTWCKTYMCAAATTAGCGTCTGTTTTTATCTGGTCGCTTTATCCCGTTTTTATCGCACTTGGATCCAGTGAGGGGGCTATGGCTTGGTTTGTCGTGATTGTTCATGTGTCTGCAGCCCTTGGTGCGGGTTGTCGCCATTCCTATGGCTTTGGTTTTATTGTGGATTTTCAGCGATGTTTCCGTTTTGACATGGAAAGGCGCGGCTTATTTAACGCCGCCACTGTCGATTGCGATGCTTGTTATGTTAGGGCTTTCGGAATTGCATCCTTATGTCGTGATCGGAACGATCTTGATTATTGGGGGGAATGCAGTTTTTGTGTTTGAGAAAAAGAAAGAGTGATTTTTACTTGAAAAAGGCATCGGCCGCAGCGGTTGAGGCTTCTTTGCCTTTTACCTCACTTTCAACACGTTTTATTTCCGCGTTGAGGTTGTCAGTATAGATTTTTAAATCAGTGACGCTCATTTGTGTGAGGTTCATTCCAATCTGTTGT
>NVSI01000003.1 GCA_002401195.1 Alphaproteobacteria bacterium | reverse complement strand
AGGGCTTTGGCCCGAGTCGGGAACTGAGCGAGCATCGCCAGGTAATGCTCCGCGGCTTCGCTCATCTGATTCTCTGAGATCAGCACGCCGATTTGGGCACGATGCTCAGCGATCTCCGCAGAAACAGGATCAAGCTTCTGGTCGGCTTGATACACACCCGCGAGTTTGTGCATCTCGTGAGCAACTCGAAAATCGGCCTTGCGTTTTCTGTGCTTGGCGATCGAGAACATGTCGTACTGTTCTTTGGGCAGGATCTTGGTTACGAGCAGCGTGAAGGCGATGATGATGCCGAAGCCATAGCCCCCTAGGTGAGCGAGATTGGCGATGCCGTTGTCTGGGTTGATAAACTGGGCCCCCAGATCAAGGACAATAAAGAGCCCGATGAGCCACCACGCGGGGATCATAAAGATGCCGATGAAGAAAAAGATGACAAAGCACTTAATCCGAGTGCTTGGGAAAAGGATCAAAAACGCACCAGAGACGGCTGCGATCGCTCCCGAAGCCCCCACCGCAGGATAATCAGAAACCGCGATATGGGCCAATCCAGAGGCTGCCCCCCCAAAAAGGTAAAAGAGCGTGAACCCAAATCTGCCGAATCGGTCTTCAACTGAAGGCCCAAAGGCAAGTAGGAAGAGCATATTGCCGAAGATATGCATGAACCCGGCGTGTAAAAACGCGGAGGAAATCGGTTGCCAGAAATGGAAGTTGTGCCTGGAGATGGCACCGAAGTACCTGATTTGATCTTCGAGCTCCGGGTTGTATTTGGCGAGGATCGCCATGATGGTATCGTTCGTTTATTGTTATTCCCGTTTGAATAAATATGACGTGAAATCAGCATATTAATAGTGCCAGCACAATCATTTTCAACTCAGGCGGTTAAGAGATTACGATAACCCCATCACCCTATTAAATTCTTTTGTCGTATTGCCAGTTTTTATATTTTCTAAACGGCAAGTCGCTTTACGAGAAAGGATGCAATCAATCTACGATGAAAACAACAATTACACAATGGAAAAATGAGATGATCGCACACCCTTTACCCAAAGGCCTTTCGCGCGCCATTGACACGATATGAAAAATTTAATACATTGTCATATCAAGCAACGACTAGAAAAAGAAAAACATGAGCCGCGTTCAACTTAAAAACACCATCAAACCAATTACCTATGAACAGTTTTCAAAAACGTCTCAAGCATTCTACATTGCAACCAGCGCAATCTTTAAAACATCGTGCTCTATCGAAATCAACGCATATAGCCGTCCTAAATTTCATCAATCAATGCTCGATCCTGGAGTCACCGAATTTGAGAAAAAAAATAACGACCAATTTAATTTTTTTACTGCAAGCAACGTTTTTGGGCGTGATACATTTCCAAAAGACGCCTTTCTTCAGGCCGCGCAAGTTGAAGTGCTTATAAGGCCAATTGATGAGTCTCTTGCCCCACAATCAGCCTTTGCAATTGCCGATTATACAGGCAAGACCGCTGACTTTTATATCCAACCCATGGATATCATTGACCTCAAGAAAATTTTATCCCTCTAACTCAACCATAATGGGGGCATGATCGGACGGTTTAACCCAATTCCGCGCATCCAAAAACACATCATAGGCCTGCAATCCTGATTTCAAAGGCTCGCTCACCCAAATATGATCAAGGCGCCGACCGCGATTTGATTTTTTCCAATCCTTATTCCGATAGGACCACCAGCTATAGGATTTTTCATCCATCGGCACAAAGTGACGCGCCGTATCCGTAAAATTCAGCGTTTCGCGCATGGTTTCGATCATTTCGCGTTCAATACCTGTATGCGAGATAACTTTTTTCAACTGTTTACTACTCCATACATCATGTTCATGGGGGGCAATATTGAAATCACCCAAGATCACGACCTTGTCGTCCTTTGTATAATTCTCAGGTAAAAACTGTGTCATTTCCTCAACGAAATCTAATTTATGTTTGAATTTCTCATTCACACTCGTATCAGGCTCGTCTCCGCCCGCGGGAATATACAAATTGTGAATATCAATGCCCTTTACGCGGACATGACAATGCCGGCAATCATCTTTCCCAACTCGGGTATGGATTTGCGCATCTTCGAATGGAAATTTACTAAAAATCACCAACCCATTATACGCCTTCATTCCGTTAATGTGGATATGCTCGTACCCGCTATCTTTAAACGCCTTAAAGGGAAAGGCCTCATCAGGGCATTTCGTTTCTTGCAAGCACATAATATCGGGTTGCCATTCCTCCATGACCTTAAGAACAATAGGAGCGCGAAGCCGAACAGAGTTAATATTCCAAGACATTATTTTCATGACCCTAGCGATATCATACTATTTTCGCCATTGCGAGAACTGAAAGAACGACGCAATCCAGAGGCTAGCAATCACGAAAATGGATAGCCACGTCGCTTGCGCTCCTCGCAATGACGGTATAAAAAGACTTCATGGATTATCTTGAAACACTCAACCCTGCACAACGTGAAGCCGTGGAACACACCGATGGGCCCTTGTTGGTTTTGGCTGGCGCGGGGACGGGGAAAACGCGCGTTCTAACAACACGCCTTGCGCATATTTTATCACTTTACAAGGCCACGCCAGGCGAAATTTTATCTGTGACCTTCACCAACAAGGCCGCGATAGAAATGCGAGAACGTGTTTCAAACCTGATGGGCGGACAACCTGTTGAAGGATGGTGGCTCGGCACGTTTCACGCACTTGCGGGGCGCATGCTTCGTCAACACGCTGATTTAGTCGGCCTTTCATCCAATTACACGATTATTGACCCTGATGATTCAGTGCGTCTTGTGAAACAACTCATGGAAAACGCCAATATAGATATTAAAAAGACACCGCCAAAACTGGTGCGTGGATTGATTGACCGATGGAAAGACCGTGGCCTCACGCCCGATAAAGTCACCGCAGAAGAGGCCGGGCTCGTCGCCAATGGCAAGGCCATCCAGATATACAAAAACTATCAATCGCGCCTCCAAACCCTGAACGCGTGTGACTTTGGTGACCTTCTCCTTCATATGATCGTGATTTTTCAAAATCCTCTTCATGCGGATATTTTGGAACAATATCATCGTCGATTCCGTTACATCATGGTTGATGAATACCAAGATACAAACGTCGCGCAATATTTATGGCTCCGCCTTTTGGCCAAAAAATCTCAAAACATCTGTGTTGTTGGGGATGATGATCAATCCATTTACGGGTGGCGCGGCGCCGAAGTTGAGAATATTTTGAGGTTCGAAAAAGATTTTGAAGGCGCAAAAATTATTCGTCTTGAGGATAATTACCGATCCACACAAAACATCCTGACGGCGGCCGATGGCGTGATTGCGAATAACAGCAACCGTCTTGGGAAAACATTAAAATCCACCAAAGGAATCGGGGACAAAGTGATCGTCCACGGGTTATGGGATGGCGCGTCCGAGGCCCGATGGGTTGGTGAACATATAGAGCAGCTCCAGCGTCAAAAAATTTCAAACAAAGAAATCGCCGTTCTTGTGCGCGCTGGGTTTCAAATGCGCGAATTCGAAGAACGCTTTATGACACTTGGCCTCCCTTACCGCGTTGTTGGTGGTCCACGATTTTATGAACGGATGGAAGTCCGCGACGCCTTGGCCTATTTACGGGTCACGGCGCAACCCCATGATGACTTGGCCCTTGAACGCGTGATCAACACGCCCAAACGCGGCCTTGGAAACACAACGATTGAACGCCTGTACGCCCACGCACGTACACTCAATATATCTTTATCTGATGCTATTTTACAACTATGCGAGACGGATGAATTAAAACCAAAACAACGCGCCACCTTGCGTACATTAATGGATGATTTTCAAAAATGGCGCGACGCCATCCCTTCAACGCCGCACGCGGAATTAGCCGACTTAATTTTAAAAGAAAGCGGTTATATCGGCATGTGGAAGGCCGATAAATCCATCGAATCCGAAGGCCGATTGGAGAACTTACGCGAGCTTGTCTCCGCCATGGCGGAATATGAATCTCTGCCTGAATTTTTGGAACATGTCGCCCTTGTTATGGACGCCCAAAATAACGATACGCAAGATAAAATTACAATCATGACCTTTCACGGCGCGAAAGGGTTGGAATTTGATTGCGTATTCTTAACAGGGTGGGAGGAAGGGTTATTCCCCTCTCAACGCACCCTCGATGAAAACGGTCAAAATGGCCTAGAAGAAGAACGCCGCCTTGCCTATGTTGGAATCACGCGCGCCCGTGAAAAGGCGATGATTACACACGCCGCCAACAGGCGCACATACGGGAATTGGGTCAACAACATCCCATCTCGGTTTATCGGTGAATTACCCGAAGATGTGATTGAAACAAGCAGTGACGTACAGGCACGATCCAACCATTGGGACAGCTCAGGACACAAACCTGCGCCGCGTACGTTTATTCAAACCCAAGAAACGGCCAATGGATTTGCCCTTGGCGGACGCGTACAGCACGGGACATTCGGGTATGGAAAAATCATTAACATTGATGGGAACAAGCTGGATATTGTTTTTGATCGCGCCGGCCGCAAACGCGTTTTAGAAAATTTTGTAGAGGCCGTGTAACAAGATGAAACAGATAACAGAAACAATTAACCGTTACGCCTTTACCCGCGACATTGCCAAAACATTCAAACAATGGATTGCAAACGACCCCTTAACACAAAGCGCTGCGACATCTTATTACGCTATTTTTTCCCTACCTGGATTACTCATTTTAATTGTGGGTTTCACAGGTTTGTTCTTGAAAAAAAATGTCATTGAGGCGGAAATAAGCCACACGATCACCGAGACCTTTGGCGCAAACGCCGCAGAAAACATACAAATAATCGTTGAGAGAACAAAAATAATCGGCGACGACCCGCTTATGATCCTTGTCGGATTTATGACCCTGTTTTTGGCCGCCACAGGTGTATTTATGCAACTGCAACGGTCTTTAAACGTTATTTGGGGCATCAAAAACAAAAAGACAAAAAGCTATATTAAATATTTAAAAATGCGCCTGATCTCACTCAGCATGATTGTCGTGATTGGCTTTCTTTTGATGATGTCTTTGACCATCACGACCGCCTTAACCGCCATTGCGACGTGGCTATCATCCTATATCCCGGCCATATTTTTAGAATTGGTGCTGAGCCTCAACATCTTGATCTCTTGGTCAATTATCACGCTTCTTTTCACGATTATTTTTTCCGTCATGCCTGATGCCCGCACGAAATTTAAATACTGCCTTGCCGGCGGTCTTTTATCAGCCATGATGTTTAAATTAGGGGAATCCGCCTTGCAATATTATTTCAGCCAAATAAAACCTGACTCCGCCTTTGGTGCAACAGGGTTCCTTGTCCTCATCATGATTTGGGTATTTTATTCATGTAATATATTATTGCTGGGTGCAAATTATACAAAAATTTTGGCCGGTCGATCCGTTAAAAAAGACCCTATTTAACGGATGGCGCCGACACAACAAGGCGTAAATTATTTTTCAACCCGCGGGCTTCCAATTGATATTTCTCTGAACGAATTCCCTGCCGCGCAAATGCATTCATGGTGTTTAAATTAATGGAAGCTCTTGAAATTTTAATGAATTCTTGGACAAACTCTCTGGAAAATTGTTTCGCAACACATGTCACGCCTTCACGTAACATTTCCCCTTTCACCCCTGAAAAAACACCATCAACCGTATCCGTTTTGCACCATTCTTGAAACAAGAGGATGCCTTCTGATGTGTTTGTCGCCTCGGACAATAATTTTCGGAAAGGAACATTCGGACGAAAGCCTTGTATTTTACTTTTTTCGCACTCAATCATCAAATAATTAAATGCAGCGTCCAAAGGATACCTGTCTTTTTGAATCGATAATTCATGAACAAGGTTCGTCAGGCGAGGTTCCGCAATATACCCATTTGGATAAAGAGAATAAAAATCGCGAAATTCGCAAAGACGTTTAAAAAAGTTATCCGTGGTCTCGTCGCCCAGAACATCACGCTGTATTTCAACGATCAAGCATAATGCRACATCAAATCTCAACGCCTCTTTATGTTTTCTAAAAATTGTAAGATTAGTATTCGCAAGACGATCTTCAACCTGAACAACACGTCGCGATTTTTTGACCGCTTCGCCTCTTAATTCATTAAAACCTGTGAGAACCTCGCCCATAATGCAACTCCCTTGCGTGACTTATATGTCTTTTTATTTATTGATAGCGCGGGAAAAGAAAACATGCAAGCTTGTTATCGGATTACCCACGCTATAAACTTCTCTGTATAGTATAAAGGACACGAATATATAATGAGATTTTTGACATTAATTTTATGCGCGATAGTCGCGTTTTCATCGGCCGCATCTGCGCAACGGTCCGATTCAATCGCCGCGGTTGTGAATGGTGATATCATTACATTTACAGACGTTTATGACCGCATTGATATGGTGATAAAATCATCAGGAATGCCCAATAAAAAAGAATTTAAGAAAAAATTACTCCCTCAAGTTTTAACAGGCCTCATTACCGAAACAATTCAAATTCAAGAGGCAAAAACACTTGGCCTTAAAACCTCTAAAGAGGAAATAGAAACAGGCTTTGAAAAAATCGCAGGGCAAAATAAATTCACATCGGAACAATTTAAAAAAATCCTAAGGCGCCAAAATGTGCGTGTTGCGACAATCGAACAACAAATTCTGGCTCAACTCGCATGGGGAAAAGTCATCCAACGTGAAATCAGACCGCGCGTGGTTTTGGGTGACGATGATATTAACAACGAAATTGACCGCCTGAAAACCAARGAAGGGCAAACTGAATACTCCTTAGCCGAAATCGTTTTGCCCATCGACCCAAAATCTGGAGAATCCAAAACAAGGGACGTCGCAAGCGACCTTAAAAAACAACTTTCCAAAGACATCCAAAAATTTCCGGCCGCCGCACGTCAATTTTCACAAAGCTCTTCCGCCGCCAATGGTGGAATTATCGGGTGGATCACCCTTGACCAGATGGCACCCGAAATTGCCGGCGCGATTAAAAACCTTCAACCTCGTATGATCAGCGATCCCATCAAAACCGATGATGGTTACGTTCTTTTGTTTATCCGTGAACAWCGCGTTATTGATTTAGGAACGGCCAAGAAATCGGCTCWAAAATTTCGTATTAAAACAGTGACTTTTGATTTGCCAAAATCTGAAACTGCACGCAAACAGACAATCAGCGAAGCCACCGTTTTTGCCCGCGATGTCACGGGGTGCCTCGACATTGTTAAACGCGCAACAAACGCAAAGAACGCATCCCTAAGCGAAGTGAACGACACACAAGAAAACATCCCGAGCGACCTGTTCAACAGCGTCAAGGATAAAGGTATTGGCGAGGCCGCAAAACCAATCGTCCAAGGCGCCCATGTTATTATTCCGATGTTATGCGGGCGCGAAGGCGGCGGCGCATCCACAACCGCCCTTGAAATGGACATCGAAAACCGCATGGGTATGCAACGCATGGATATTTTGCAAAAACGATATCTCCGTGATTTAATCTCTGATGCCTATATCGAGCGTCGTATATAATGACCGATAAAGTCGCAAATCTTCCGCCCCTTCGTGATATTATCCGCGATCATGAATTACGCGCGACAAAGGCTCTTGGCCAAAACTTCCTTCTTGATTTGAACCTGACGCGTAAAATCGCACGCCAAGCCGACATACAATCCTATGATACTCTTATCGAGATTGGCCCTGGTCCTGGTGGCCTCACGCGCGGACTCCTTTTGGAAGGCGCACAATCAGTCACTGCCATTGAATTTGACGAACGCGCAGTGAAGGCCTTGCAATCCCTTGTCGAGGCCGCCGACGGCACTCTCTCCCTTATTCATGGTGATGCCTTGGCGATCGACACATTGGATTTTGGCGCAGACGGCACACGGAAAATTGTTGCAAACCTCCCGTATAACATCGCCACTCCATTGATTATTAATTGGCTAAAACAAATCCACGACCAAGGCAATGACGCGTATCAAAGCCTAACACTCATGGTTCAAAAGGAAGTCGCCGACAGGATCACCGCCAAGGTCAGCACAAAACAATATGGGCGATTATCCATTTTGTGTCAGTGGCTTTGCCATTCCATTCAGGCGTTTGACGTTCCCGCATCGGCGTTCGTTCCACCGCCCAAAGTCACATCAACCATTATTCACCTGACACCGCGGCCACGAAACGACACAGTCGCATTCAATGCCATTGAAAAATTAACGGCCGCCGCATTCGGGCAACGCCGTAAAACAATTCGCCAGTCCATAAAGCCGTTTAAAGACGCGCTTGGCGCAACAGATATTGAACAATCCCTGCGTGCAGAAAACCTGTCCATCGATGACTTCCTATCGATCGCATCGAAAATTTAGACAAAGAAAACCCCGCATAAAAGCGGGGCAAGTTTCCTAGGAAAACTTTTTAAAAATTAAACGCTGACTGCATCGTCCAGCTCGGCCAATGCATCGCCTTCTTTATTTGTATCAAAATCAGTATTTTCATTGATTGTGAATTTGCGCGCAGACCGTTGGTATGACACCTCGGCATGTTGTCCACAATACGGAACACCCGGGATGGCATCGCCACCGCAAAAGTGAAATCCCGATTTTTGTGGATCGCCATAAGGGTAGCGACATGTTTTTTCCGTCAGTTCAAGAAGGCTGATCCCGCCATTTTTCGCCAACAAGTCTTTTGACTCAGGAGGAAGCGGTTTATCAATTTTCTTTTGAATAGGTGTCACGCGGCCAGACAGTCCCAAGCGATGCGCCTTCCCAATCACAGCATTACGCGTCAGGCCTTCGCCTAAATCTTTCGCAATCTCAGCCGCAGTCTTACCTGCACCCCAAAGTGTTTTAAGCTGCTCTACGCGCTCATCTGTCCAAGTTGTCTTACCCATAATAATAATTTTCCTTCATTCCTTTTATTTCGGAATTGAATCAATATGTTAGTTCATATTATTCTCTGTCTTGAAAACAAATTAGCAGGTTCACGAATCGGGTGCCAACACGAATTTGAAAATATGTTGGATTATCCACATATTGATAGTTATACACAGATAAGTTAGCCTGGGGTGTCCAAAAACGCTTCGTCTTTATCGAGCCAGCCTTCGCGATGTTGTACAAACAAATCCAAATGAATTGGGCATTCGAATATCTCCATCAATTCTTCGCGCGATGCGCTCCCTATGGCTTTCAGGGTTTTTCCTTGGTTCCCAAGAACGATCCCTTTGTGTTTTTTATTCTCGATAATAATAATTTGGCGGATCGCAAACCCTTTTCCATTGTCGCTTTTTTCAAAGGCCTCTGTTTCCACAGCCATCCTGTATGGAAGCTCCTGATGCAAGCGATCGTATATTTTTTCACGTGTAATTTCCGCAGCCAGCAACCGTGATGGCAATGTTGTCAGTTCGTCTTCTGGATACACCCAGTCACCCTCGGGGACATTATTCGCACACCATTCAACAATATCTTTTACACCGTCGTTATTCAGTGCGGAAATCATGAAAATTTGTGCAAATGGATATTCGGAATGAATTCTTTGAGCCGTCGTCAATAAGGATTTCTTATTCGCTTCATCCACCTTATTCAAAATAAGGATACGGTGGTCAGCGTCTTTACTTTCGGCAATTTTGGCCAAGTAAGGTGCGTATTTTTTGGCATCATACGGTTTTGACGCATCAATCAAAAATGCCGCGATTTCAACATCATCCAAGGACTGCCACGCTGATGCGATCATAGATCGGTCAAATTTACGTCGCGGTTTAAAAAACCCTGGTGTATCCACCAATAAAACTTGCGAATTTTCATGCGTTAAAATACCGCGAATTTGAAAACGTGTCGTTTGAACTTTACGAGAAACAATGGCAATTTTCTCACCAAGCATTGCATTGACCAATGTTGATTTCCCAGCGTTCGTCGCACCAACAAGGGCAACCCCACCAAATCGTTTTTGATTATTATCTGTCATGATTAAACCTTATAAAGCAGATCCGTCCGAAGGCACAGATATTTTTTAACTCAAAATATAAGAGAGCATTAATTGCGCCGCGCCATTCTTGGCTCTCGTTTTTTTCTGATCCGAAGTTTCAAAATGCACATCAACGCCCTCGATCGAGACGACGGCTCTGTGGCGAGCCTCTTTATTTTTGGCGTTTTCATTGAAACAATAAGATGGCGGCGCCAATTTTTTCTTATCCGCCAAAATTGCCAATTTATGAACAGGCGTCTCACTGAGGCGATCAAAAGATGAGTTGTTGAATATTCCAGAGAACATCTTGTCCTCTAAGCTTTGTTGTTTTTCTCTCGATTTTTCCATCAAATGGTACGCCGCTTTTCGTGCCGCCTCATACCCGCCATCTAGAAAAATCGCCGCAATCGTTGCCTCGATTACATCGGCGGGTATTTTCCCCCGCTTCGGCGCGTACCCTTTCGGCATTTCGATATATTCAYTTAAATTAAGATTAATGCATATGTGACCTAAAAAATCATTCCCGATAAGTGGAATGATCCCCTCGGACATTGTTTTTGGAGATGCTTTTGGATGAATGCGATATAATTGTTCCGCCGCAATAGCGCCCCAAACACGATCACCCAAAAATTCCAAAGTTTCATAATGATCAAAAACGTTTGTTCCTTTATGACGAAAAGCTCTCTTTAAAAGCTCTTTATCTTGGAATGTATAATCCAAAATTGCTTCCACTTCTTCGACCTGTTCTGGGGTGTTATATTTCTTCGAATATTCCATAGACATATAGTTATCAAACTGACCGATGCCAGTCAAATAAATTATGTCATTTTAATGTTTCCCAACATTGCCTTGGCCGCATCTTTTTCCGCACTTTTTTTCGATGTGCTTTTCGCCGAGGTCGAAACTTGCCCCTGCACATTCACCTGAACTTCAAACTCTGGCGCATGATCAGGGCCCGATTGGGCGATAACTTCATAAACAGGCAGGCCTAAATTATGAGATTGCGACCATTCCTGCAACGCCGTTTTCGGGTCGCGCGGCGGTTCCAACATATCAAATAATCGCGTCCCCAATTTATCCTCAACAAAGGCCTTGGCTACATCAAACCCACCATCCAAATAAATTGCGGCGGTCACAGCCTCCATTAAATCAGCCAAAATATTATCGTTTTCCGCGCCGCCGGCACGGCGTTCAGCGTCCGATAAAATCACAAAATCACCAAGGGATAATTCCTTTGCGATTTCCGCCAATGTTTCGGTGCGAACCRAGGCGGTATGACGTTTCGCAAGCGCGCCTTCGCGTTCCTCTTTAAAATGGTGAAACAACAAATCGGCAACCACCAAATTAAAAACGCGATCACCCATAAATTCAAGTCGTTCGTAATCAAGCCCATCCGACACAGTATGAGCCGACGCATGCGTTAACGCCCGACCAATATATTTTGTGTCCTTAAATTCGTAATTAATTTGATTTTGAAGCGCCTGAATATCCATGATTATCAATCATTCAATCCCGTTAAATAAACGCTCATAACGCACCGTCCACGGCCATTTCCAAAATTCCCACAAATGCGCCTCGCCATTTGTTGAAAAGAATAAAAATTCTGCGCGTCCAACCAAGTTTTCAAATGGAATAGCGCCGACCAAATGCGTCACGCGGCTGTCCTGAGAATTATCGCGATTATCGCCCATCGCGAAATAATGTCCCGCAGGAACGGTAAAGACGCGCGTATTATCCAGCGGGCCTGCGTCGCTCTGCTCATAAATTTTGTGAACGACGCCATTGGGCAATGTTTCATCATATTCAGTGAGGCGCGCCATTTTACCGTAACGATCCGTAACACCGCTTTGTTGAACAAAAGTGCGCGGAACGATTGTGCCGTTCAAATATAAACGGCCATTACGCATCTGTACCGTGTCACCCGGCAAACCCACGACACGTTTAATGTAATCTGTTTTATTATCCGACGGTAATTTGAACACAACCACGTCGCCACGTTTGGGTTCTTCGCCCCATTTACGCCCCTTAAACAAAGGGAGAGCTAAAGGGAATGAATATTGCGAATATCCATAGGAGTATTTGGATACAAATAAATAATCCCCCACCAATAAAGTCGGCTTCATCGACCCTGATGGAATGTTAAACGGTTCCACGATTGTCGCCCGAATAGTCATGGCCAATAAAACGGCAAAAAAGGCCGTCTTTACCAATTCCATCCATTCGCTTTCCGCGCCATTTTCAAAATTATCTGTCATGTCTTCTTGTTTATCCTTTTAACGTGAAACTGTCGAGAGGCTTTCCAGTATTACCGTCGCCTTGGCAAGCCCCGCCTCGTCCGACAAAGTAATATGAATGGCCGTGTCTTTATTCTTTGCAATTTCATTCAAACGATCCGAAACGCCGCCCGAAACGGTCAATAATGGACGTCCCATATCATCATTTCCAATTCGCATGTCTTGCCAACTGATCCCCGCCCGCATTCCAGTGCCCAGCGCTTTTAGGCACGCCTCTTTTGCCGCGAACCGTTTCGCGTAATAGGAGTGAATGCGATCTTTCGTTTTATGCTTTTCGGCCTTTTCTATTTCAAAAGGCGTAAAACATTTTGCCAAAAAATGATCCCCTTTATCCTCAATCAAACGCGCGATCCGCGAAATCTCCACCAAATCTTCACCCAGTCCAATAATCATGTCTTTGGTTTCCTTGCGGCATTTCTGAAGGCTTTCATCTGTTTGCGTTTTATCCGAAGAGTCCGCGCCCGTTGCGCCCCGCGGACAAGATAGAAAAACACATAGTAATAAATAGGCCAACTGGCAATCGCCAAAATCGTGCCACCAAGAGCCGTCGGTACAAACACATCATAAAAATTTTCAATCAAAAAATTCCACAAGCCATCGGCTTTTTCTTCGATCAAGGATGGATCCAACTCAATAACATCCGTCACCACAGTCATGACGCCCGTTTTTGTAAGGATCCATTTCCCAAGGCTGTACGAGGTATAAAGCAAGAATGGGAATGTCCACGGATTCCCGACAAAGGATCCAACCATCGCCGCCACGACATTCATACCTGCGCCAATTGTCCACGCAAAGCCCAGTGCCGCAAAAATATGCGCGCCAAAAAANTGGTGTGAACGACATGGCCGCGCCACCCGCCAAATTCGCAGCAATGCTATGCGCCGGGCTCGATAAACGCATAATGCGCACACGGTAATATTTAAGGAGTCTCCACCACCCCATGGATGGCCAGACAACCTCGCGTATTTTTTGTATTTTTGTCAAAGGAACACGGCGTTTGAAATTCATGAGCATAATAATACAGTAAATTGTGGCTATCGATAGGCTTTTTCGGCATTATTTTCATTATGAGTGTTCCCATTGATGCCCTTCTCAACGCCTATGCCAACGGAATTTTCCCTATGGCTGACGCGCGCGACGCGGGCGAAACCTATTGGGTGGAGCCCGAACAGCGCGGGATCATTCCTCTGGATACATTTAATATTCCGCGATCTTTGCAAAAATTTATAAAATCTTGCGATTACAGCGTCACCATAAACGCCGATTTTGCAGGCGTGATTGCCGCATGTGCCTCCTCTCCGCGCGGGGATGAAAAAGGCACATGGATTAACCACGATATTGAAACATGGTTTTTGGCGCTGCACAAGGCTGGCCACGCCCATTCAATCGAAGTATGGAGCGCCGAAAAAATATTGATTGGCGGTCTGTATGGATTGGCACAAGGGGCATGTTTTTGCGGTGAAAGCATGTTTTCACGTGAAACAAACGCCAGTAAAATTGCATTGGTTGAGTTGGTCAAACATCTTAAAGACAAAAAATTCACCCTTTTGGACACACAATTTATCAACGATCATTTGAAACAATTTGGATGTGTTGAAATCCCACAAGAAGAGTATCTAAAAAAACTGGAAAAGGCGCTGAGTATAAATAGTCTATTCTAGCCCCACCATGCTACGCCCCCAACCGACACTCGCTGGATCACACGGTCAAGCCGTGTAATGACGATGGATAAAAAATAACTCTTCCTTTCAAACATTAACCCCCGTATCCTAAGCACAGTTGAACGGCATGTGCGGTTCAATCGGGGCTAGTTACCTCATTGGAGCAACCCACAACATAGGGTTGTCAAATATATTTGTTGCTCATCTGATCTTTATGGTCGGGGAGCGGCGGAATGTAATAGCGCTTGCGTAAATACGCTGGCCGTTCTCTGATCGGTAACTACTCCCCGACTGCCAAGAGAAATCTTGGTGGTCGTTTTACTTTTAAAACAGCAGGAGTTAAAAATGACCGTTATTTTGGATAAAGCCTTTATGGAGAGTCTAGATTTTATTTTATCGCATGATTTTTCAGAGCGTGATGTCGCCCAACATTTAATCGAACACCACACGGTATATGGCGGCCTAGAAATCGCGGCCTATGCGATTGAAATATTCACAGACGAAAATAATATGAAAGCACAGAAACATTGGGAAAATGTGTTTAACATTTTATTTGAGGAGTGATCATGCTCCCCTAATCCTTGCAATCAATCACCCACACATCATAAACGGGGTGTTCCATAGAGGAAAGAGATGGCGAGGATGCAAACATCCAACCGCTAAAAATCCATTCGTCTTTGGCCTCGGGTGTTTTTTCCCACACTTGAATAAAGGATGCGCTTTCTGGTTCCTCAATCGGCGGGGCTTTTTTACACGTCATCGGACGCATACGAAGCGATCCATAGGCCACAGTTTTTCCGATATTCAGATCAAATGTGCGTGTATCGGCCGTAATTTTATCCAAAATACGAACGACCACTTTTTTGTAATCATCGTAAGACGCAAAATCATCATTCAAGAAATTCGGGTCAATCACAGCCTCGGCAGGCAAGGCCTCTTCACTTGGCTGCGCCTCGTCTTCGGCATCGATATCTTGCGCCCATAAAGGCATCGCCGTTGCCGTTAAAAGGAACAAAAAGGCAAGAAAGCAATAAAATGCTCTCTTATTCATCATCTTTTTTAGCGTCTTGAAGAGAGAAAATAAACTTCCCAAGAAGTTGCTCTAGGTTTTGAGCCGATTGTGTAATGGCAATGACATCGCCTTCTTCTAACATTTCAGTATCGCCGCCAATATCCAAGGCAAGGTATGCACCGCCCAAAAGGCCTTTGCTACTGATCCGTGCGGAGGTGTCATACGGCAATTCAACATCAGACGCGATATTCATAGAAACCTCTGCGTTATACAAAACGGGGTCCAGCCCAATATGCGCAACGGTTCCAATTTTTACACCAGAAATTTTTACATCATCGCCTTGATTTAAAGCGCCAATATCAGTGAACTGAGCCTTCACTGTATATCCGCCCGATACATCGCCGACATTGGCCTTCCCTGTTCCATAAACAAAAAAGACAACTGCGATGACCAAGACAATGGCCCCCAAAAGGGTTTCAATCATATTCCGTTTCACTTTATAACTACTCCTATTTCTTCAATTTTTTATAAATTTTATTCTGGCTTCCACGCTTCGTAATCGCCTGTTGCGCGTGCACGGCGGCCTTTTTGAAGCTCGTGACCATCCGGGCGATATGCCAATGTTGTTCCCGTTAAATTGGGTGTATGTGGTTTTTGCCACGATTTACGAAATGATGCCTTGTTCGCATCGGGAAAAACATCCGTTTGGTGATGCAACCAGCCATGATATTCGGGCGGCACTTGCGAGGCCTCTGGCTCTCCACTTTTATAAGTCACCCAGCGGCGTTCATGATTATATCCGTGGCGCGCCTTGCCAACGTAATATTTATTCCCAAAACCATCTGATCCGATCAATTTTCCGCTTATAAAAAGCGTGATCAGGAATGTGAGTTTTGATTGAACACCAAAAAATAAATTAAAAAAACTCTTCATAACTCAACTTTTACCATCATTGTTCAAAGATTGTAAGAGGGTTGCAACGCGCATGCCCCCTTTATTGACATGATAATGCGCGCAGGCCCCCGCGCCATATCCCGCGATTAACAAATTATTATAGGGAACATCGTACCCAATCGCATGATGACCAAAGAAAATTTTAAACAGCTGAAGAAGCGGCATCGCGCCCATAAAATTTGCTTGCCCCCCTTGGGAATTTATCGCACGAAATTGTGAATGAATTATTTTATCTGAGATCCCTGGATACGCCTGATCCAGCGCCTGTATAACAGCCAGAATTTGCAAGTCACGCGCCCCCGCATCCGTTGCCAAGGCAGGATCAAAATAATGCGCCAAAATATCGATCGCGCATTGCCCCTCGGGACAAAAGTCAGAATTGTCATCGGTCACATTCACAATCGACAACATCGCCAATTGAGAGCCACCATCCTTTTTCAAATCGGATCGGGCATTGGTTATATACTCAACCGATGGTGCCACATTATGGTTGTTTTGCAGTTCGGCCGGAACTTCGGACAAAGCCAATTGAATTTGAGCCGACTCACGTAAATTTTGCGCGGCCGTGACACGGTTTCTAAACGCCGGAGGAAGCGTCGCCGCATTCATATATTTTTCAAAAACAATAACGGGGTCATGATCAACGACGTAATGATCCGCCGTTAAAATTTCTCCACCATCCATGGTCACGGAATGCACCGCGCCATTTTCACACGTCACGGATTGTACAACTTGCCCTTCATGAAAAGACACGCCATAGCTCATCGCCGATTGTTTTAGGCTTTTTGTTAGAATATCCAATCCACCTTGGATAACGTAATGTTCACCCTCGTAAACCGCCATTGCCGGCAAGATAGAGGCCGCGCTTCCTTTGGCGTTTGGGTCTGTTTTCGATCCACACACACATAAAGCAATCAATTGCGCCTGAACCGCGTCGCCCAAACCGCTCGCGACCATAAGATCAACCAAAGAGAGAGTCGTGCTATGTGCAAATAATTTTTGCGTCGCCGCGTCACAATTCGCCAAAACGCGACCCAATTCAAACGTTCCCCACGCATCGCGCCATGCCTTTTCGTTATATGCAGGTTTCGTATTATCCAAACTTTGAAACGCGTTCAAAAGTGTTTTCAAGCTTTCGTAAAATGGCAATTGTTTAAAGGGGTTTTCGCCTTTAAGACTGGCAACATCCAATCCATGAGATTCCAGATCCAATTGATCCACAACATCATAAGACAAGGCAAAAGGCACATGCGTAACGGGGCCTGTTTTATACCCTTTCGCAAAGTCGTCATAGGGATTTTCTTCAAAATCAACCAGGGTCACAGTCCCGCCAACGCGTGCCAATAATGCGCCCGCAATTAAACCTTGTATTGATGATCCAAGAACAAGTGTTTTCATTGCCTATGCGTCCTGCTTTTTCTTTGGAAGACGCTTCATTGATTTTTTCGCGATGCCCTTTAGTGACGGCTTCGGAAATTCGAATGTAAACTCATCGTCTTTCAAATTAATCTGAACCAACCCACCATTCACCAATTCACCGAATAATAATTCTTCGGATAATGGTTTCTTGATTTTTTCCTGAATAACGCGCGAGAGTGGACGTGCGCCCATGGCAGGATCGTAACCAAGTTCCGCCAATTTCTCACGCGCGGGTTTTGAGAGTTCAATCGTGACGTCTCGATCGGCCAATTGCGCCTCAAGTTGAATAATAAATTTATCAACCACATGCACCATGACATCCGGCGTGAGCGCCGCAAATGGAACAATCGCATCCAAACGATTTCTAAATTCAGGCGTGAAGATACGGTTTATTTCCTCGCGATCTTCATCAACGCGGTGGTCTTGGGTAAATCCAATCGGTGATTTTGCCAATTGTGCCGCGCCTGCATTGGTTGTCATGATGAGAATTACATTGCGGAAATCCACTGATTTCCCGTTATTATCCGTGAGTTTCCCGTAATCCATCACCTGAAGGAGCAGATTAAACACATCAGGATGCGCCTTTTCAATTTCATCCAACAACACAACGCAATGTGGATTTTGATCAACCGCATCGGTGAGCAATCCGCCTTGATCGTATCCAACATATCCAGGAGGCGCCCCAATCAAACGAGACACAGCGTGGCGTTCCATATATTCAGACATATCAAAACGTTTCAAATCAATGCCAAGCGTGTTTGAAAGTTGTTTTGCCACTTCCGTTTTACCGACACCCGTTGGGCCAGAGAACAAATAACACCCGATTGGTTTTTCCGCATCGCGCAGGCCCGCGCGCGACATTTTAATCGCGTCCGATAGCACCTGAATAGCCGGATCCTGTCCAAATACCAATGTTTTCAAATCGCGTTCCATATTGCGAATGGATTCGCGGTCATCTTTCGATACTGTTTTGGGCGGAATGCGTGCAATCACTGCAATCGTCGCCTCGACATCCTCGACCGTGATTGTTTTTTTGCGTTGATCTTCGGGCAATAATTTTTGCGCCGCGCCAACCTCGTCAATAATATCAATCGCCTTATCAGGGAGCTTTCGATCCCCGATATATCTGACCGACAGGTCAACCGCCGCGCTGATCGCCTCTGGCGTATATTCAACATCATGATGCTCTTCGTAATACGGCTTTAGCCCCATTAAAATGCGCGTTGCATCATCAATGCTTGGTTCATCGACATCGATTTTTTGAAAGCGACGAACAAGCGCGCGATCCTTTTCAAAATGATTGCGGTATTCTTTATAGGTTGTTGACCCCATACAGCGAATTGTTCCACGGCCAAGGGCAGGTTTCAAAAGATTCGATGCATCCATTGATCCGCCAGACGTTGACCCAGCGCCAATGACAGTATGAATTTCATCAATGAATAAAATCGCATCATCCATTTTTTCAATTTGAGAAATTACGGCCTTTAACCGTTCTTCAAAATCCCCGCGATAGCGCGTCCCAGCAAGTAAAACACCCATATCCAAAGAAAATATGACTGATTCAGCCAAAACATCAGGGACTTCACCATCGACAATTCGTTTGGCAAGCCCCTCGGCAATCGCCGTTTTACCAACGCCGGGGTCCCCGACATAAAGCGGATTATTTTTGGAACGACGACATAAAATTTGAACCGTGCGGTTTACTTCTTTCTCGCGCCCAATTAACGGGTCAATTTTTCCCTCGCGCGCCTTATCATTTAAATTCACGCAATAAGTTCTTAACGCGTCTTGTCCTGTTTTAACCTCTTGGTTTTCTTCGTCTACTTCGCTGCCTTCGCCGACTGGAGTGTGAAGCTCACTAAACCCTTCCACCTTTGCAATACCGTGCGATACGTAATTCACCGCATCAAATCGCGACATGTCTTGTTCCCCCAAAAAGAAAACAGCATGCGATTCACGTTCCGAAAATAATGCGATCAAAACATTGGCGCCCGTGACTTCCTCGCGTCCCGAAGATTGCACATGAATGGCCGCGCGTTGCAACACACGTTGAAAACCCGTCGTTGGTTTCGATTCCGTTGGGTTGTCGATTTTTAAGTCATCTAATTCTTTATCCAAATATTCGGTCAGAGATTCTTGTAAAATTGAGAGATCAACCCCGCACGCCCGCATCACCGCGCGCGCGTCAGAATCATTCGTCAACGCAAACAAAAGATGCTCAAGCGTTGCGTATTCATGACTTTTTTCGGTCGCTAGATTAAGGGCTTCATGGAGAGTGGATTCAAGATTTTTTGATAACATGATTCATTAAACCATGTGCGCCAACTGAAAACAAGAAAAGAGACAAAAGAGAAGTAAAAAGAAGCCGGACACGACCCGAGTAAATTCGTTGTRKMTRMWMYRTWTMMKRWMTKASMWGATNRKCRARRMWYTYKYMYKYRYYRWCWTNMWTRRYMTYTAAAGYATATNAAAAATTAAAATGCAATTATAACTTAGGCTGATTGACGGGGGCGCCGCGCTCCGAAAGACGGCGACGTTTCATGTGTTCGTTTGGCATCTCACCTTTTTGGCGGGTATGAGGATGCCCCAAGCCCATTTGGATGTCCGTGCGCCCTAAAACCGGGTTATCCGAACCGAAATCAGATACATCTAAAGATTCATTGGTAGACGGGTTGTTTGACGCAACCTTTTGAAAGAATTCTTTCACGCGACTCAAAACACCTGTGCCAATTTTTCCGTAAATCATAATGTTATACCCTCTGGTTATTTTTTTATTGTTAGTAGTCATAATAGACTATTGCGCCTTAAAAATCAATGAAAATTACACGGCGTGACCAACATCTATTTCCCAAACTCTATTTGAATGATAGAATGGTGCTTCGTAAATTTTTATTCTTCTAACCATATACTGGTAAAATCATGACTGTACACTTTAAAAAATTCCGCTCTCAAATTCAAAAAAATGCAAAAAGCAATGATCACGCTCATGTCCCTGATCACGTACTTTCCCAAGCTCTTGATATCGCAGAAAAAAATCTAAAAACGCGGAAAAACGGTGCGCATAAAATTACAATTGTCCCCTCACAAAAACGGGATAAAAATGACAAGCATGATCAAACATTAATCGTCATCACAACCGATGACCGCCCGTTCCTGATTGATTCAGTCACCGCCGAATGCGTCCATAGCAAGCATGCGATCGAAGGCCTTATCCATAATACATTACTGGTCAAACGCGCAAAATCTGGCGCGATTGAAAGCCTTGAAATAAAGGTCAAAAAAAGCGCTCAAGGCTCCCCGCGTGAATCCCTGTTGATTTTAACGTTATCTGGATTGTACGGAAAAGAACGCATCAAAACTTTGAAAAAGGCCCTTGAGGACACAATCACGGATGTTGATTTCGCCACGCGCGATTGGCAAAAAATGCGGGATGCCCTAAAATCATGCGCCGAAGACTTGGACAACGCGCCGAAAAAGGTCAAAGACCGCGCAATGTTTGATGAATACAAGGCCTTCCTTGATTATTTGCACGCCAATAATTTTACTCTTTTGGGATACCGTGAATATAAACTGGAAGATAAAGGTAAAATTGCAAAATCAAAAATCGTAAAAAAATCTGGATTAGGCCTCCTAAGCGATGAAAAGGCCCCCGTTTATATCAATAAAACACGCCAAACTTTACCGGGCGAACTGCAAAAACGTCGACTTGGTCAGGCCACATTAACAGTCGCAAAAGTAAACAAGCTTTCGACCGWTCACCGCCGCGTTCCCATTGATGCCGTTGCGATCAAAACATACGATAAAAAAGGGAATATTACGGGCGAACGCCTGTTTATTGGTCTGTTTACATCCGTCACTTATTCACGATCCATTCAGGACGTACCATTCATTCGCCACAAAGTGAACCAAGTTGTTGAAAAATCAGGATTTGACTTTAACAGCCATAATTACCGCGCCTTGATGCATATTTTAGAAAAATATCCGCGGGATGAATTATTCCAAATCGACACAAATATACTCCGTAAATATGCGATCAGCATTATGGCGCTCCAGGAACAACCAAAGGTCGCGCTTTACGTTCGTGAAGACCCGTTTAAACGCTATATTTCATGCCTTGTTTATGTGCCGCGTGAAAAATACGAAACCGACCTGCGCGTTGCCATTCAGGATATTTTGGAAGAAGAATTAAATGGTGAATGCGGCGCGTTTTATACCGTTCTGGATGACAGCCCATTGGCGCGCGTTATT
Source organism: Alphaproteobacteria bacterium (assembly GCA_002401195.1). GTDB lineage: Bacteria > Pseudomonadota > Alphaproteobacteria > Micavibrionales > UBA1664 > UBA1664. The sequence continues at coordinate 3,607 of NVSI01000003.1, read as the reverse complement.
TATACCGTTCGAATCGAAGAAAACGACACAGAACATCGCCACAATTTCAAGAATATCGAAGCCCGATTAATAGAAGCCGGACGAACATGGTGCGAAAAAATTGCCGAAACCCTTTTGGAAAAATGCGACGCAGAATCAGACGCATTGCGCCTTACTCAAACATACAAAAAGGCGTTCCCTGTTGGATACCAACACGCAACCATTCTAGAGCATACATTTGTAGACATTCAAAAATTGGAAACTGTTCTGGATACAGAAAAATTCGCCCTGAATTTATATGAAGATGGTAAAGAAACTCGCCTTAAAATTTACAATCCAGGCGCGCCTGTTATTTTATCGGATATTCTGCCGATCCTTGAGAATTTTGGATTCGAAGTCATTGCCGAAAACCCATTTGAAATAACCCTCCCAACAGGGAAAATCATTTGGATCCATGATTTTTTAATCCAATGTAAAAATGAGGCCCACGCCAATTCCGTCAAAGACATCAAGGATGTGTTCGAGGATGGCTTAACAGCCATTTGGGATGGGCATTGCGAGGATGATTCATTAAACGCACTTATTCCAATGGCGAAAATGCCATGGCGTGACGTCTTGGTTTTACGCGCATACACAAAATATATGCGTCAGACAAAAATCCAATATACGCCTGCCTATATGATGCAAGCCTTAACGGATTACCCTGAAATCGCGGATTTATTCTTGGAATTATTCTATGGGTACCACAAACCCGTACATTCAAAAGACAAACGCGCCGACCTCATTAAAACAAACACGAAAAAAATCATTAAAAAGTTGGAAAATGTGGCGTCATATGACCAAGATCGCATTTTACGCAGTCTTCTTCAAATCAACCAAGCCACGCTTCGGACTAATTTTTTCCAAGATAAGGCTTATGTCTCATTCAAATTAGACAGCTCAAAAATCGATATTCTTCCCCTGCCGCGTCCAATGGTAGAGATTTTCGTCTATTCGACACGCGTCGAAGGCATCCATTTGCGCGGCGGTAAAATTGCGCGCGGCGGATTGCGCTGGTCTGATCGTCATGAAGATTTCCGTACCGAAGTTTTGGGACTTATGAAGGCTCAAAATGTTAAAAATTCTGTGATTATCCCTGTGGGATCCAAAGGTGGTTTTGTCGTCAAAAATCCACCAAAAGACGGCGGACGTGATGCGTTTATTGCCGAAGGGATTTCTTGTTACAAAATATTCATCTGCGGTCTTCTCGACATTACCGACAATATTGACGGCGAAAAAATCATTCCACCGAAAAACGTTGTACGCCATGACGAAGACGACCCCTATTTGGTTGTTGCCGCGGATAAAGGAACAGCAACATTTTCAGATATCGCCAACGGCCTATCCGAAGAATACGGGTTCTGGCTTGGGGATGCATTTGCCTCTGGTGGATCGGCCGGTTACGACCATAAAGTCATGGGAATTACCGCGCGCGGTGGATGGGAATCCGTGAAACGCCACTTCCGCGAACTTGGTGTTGACACACAGTCCGAGGCCWTYKMYRTKATYGGTRTYGGYGAYATGKSMGGKGATGTTTTYGGWAAYGGAATGTTRYTRTCCRAACATATTMRTTTGATTGGTGCGTTTAACCATCTTCATATTTTCTGTGACCCTGATCCAGACACGGCATCTTCGTTCAAAGAGAGAAGCCGCCTGTTTAAGGCCGTGAAAGGATGGGATGCCTATGACGAGAAACTTCTTTCCAAAGGCGGAAAAATCTATTCCCGTCATGATAAAAGCCTAAAGCTCACGCCTGAAATTCGCGCGCGGTTTGGGATTGATAAAAAGGAATGCTCCCCTCTTGAACTCATGAATGCGATGCTCAAGGCGCAAACTGACCTTCTTTGGTTTGGCGGTATTGGAACATATATCAAGGCCCCAAGTGAAAATGACGCCGATGTTGGTGACAAAGCAAACGACAATATCCGTGTGGATGCCCATGAAATTCGTGCCCGCGTCATTGGCGAGGGGGCAAACCTTGGAACAACACATAAAGCCCGGATCGCGATGAGCCTTCTCGGTGTCAAAGTGTACGCCGACTTTATTGATAATTCTGGTGGCGTCAATTCATCTGATTTGGAAGTAAACATCAAAATTTTATTCCAACAAATCATGGCTGATACAAACGTTACCATTAAACAGCGTAATAAAATTCTTGTGAAAATGACGGATGATGTTGCGACCCTTGTTTTGCGAAATAACTATCAACAAACACAGGCCATTTCCGTGACCGCCCATAACGCGTATGAAAAATTATCCAGCCATTCCGCGTTAATTGAACATTTGGAAAATACGTTCGGATTGAACCGCGAGATTGAATTTTTGCCTGATAATCAAGGCATTGAAAACCGCGCGCGCGACCATCAGGGATTGACCGCGCCAGAACTTTCGATCTTGATTTCATATTCAAAAATCAAACTATTCCAAGATTTGGTCGACAGCACATTGCCCGATGACAAGGCATTCCATGATTGGATGGTTTATTATTTCCCTGATCTTATTCAGGATAAATACGGGAAATACCTCAAAAATCATCGTTTGCGCCGCGAAATTATCTCAACACAGCTTGCGAATTCATTGATCAACCGTATGGGCCCTGATTACATTATGAATCAAGCGGCCAAAACCGGCGCAACGCCAGACCTTATTACACGCGCTTATTTCATTGCACGTGAGGCGTTCCAGCTTCGTGATTTATATGGTGAGATCGAATCTCTCGACAATAAAATTCCGGCCAAGATGCAAATTGAGGCTTTGGATGAAATTGGCGAGTTCCTTGATTACGCAACGACATGGTTTTTAAAGTTGTACCGTGATGAAAAATTAAAAGAAAAAGACCTTCTTGCCAAAAGTAAACATTACAAAAAAGCGATTGAAAAACTGCGTAAGGGATTGTCAAAAAACCTCCCGGCCTCAACTCAAGCCTTTATTGATGGCCGCAAGGATAATTACATCAAAAATGGCCTACCAAAGGCCATCGCGGAGCAGCTTGCTCTTCTTCCTGTACTCAATACAGCATGCGATATTATCCGTATTGCCGATGAAGAAAAACAAGATGTTGCAACCGTCGCCCGTGTGTATTTCGGTTTAAACGAAGCATTTTCTTTTGTATGGCTTCGTGATGAAGCGCGCGGATTGGAACCTGAATCGCGCTATGAATCCGACACATTAAAGGGCTTAACTGATCGTTTATACGGAACCCAAGCGCGCCTGACAAAACGGATTGTTGCCGAAACATGCAACACGAAAAAATGCCCGAAAGATCCAGTCGGAGAATGGATCACACACGGCAATGGAAGTGTCCAAACAATTTTAGATGCCGTGAAAAACATGAAAGACAGCGAACAAGTCGATTTTGCGATGCTCACATCTATTGAAATCCGTTTGGCTCAGCTTGGTTAAACGCCTATAAAATCATTGAAGGGACACGCGCCTTCGTATGTCCAACGACAACCGTGTGGAGTGGTCCTTCAATTTTATGGAACCAATTTTTTAAGAAACTCCGCGTTTTTAGAAATGGCACATCTTCGATCATATCAAGATGATCGGTCGCACGGTAATCATGGAAAGGGATTTCAAATGCGCTGTC
>NVSI01000002.1 GCA_002401195.1 Alphaproteobacteria bacterium | reverse complement strand
AAAATAATTAATCTGAAAGTAGATAAAACATTACAAAGTACTACATTGTATCTAAGTTATACTAATGGACAACATAGTATCCAAATTACCTCAATAGCTGAAAAAGAAGATATCTTTACTCAAAAATTATTGAATGATGGCGAGGCGCATTGCCTTCTTAATCAAAAAATTGAGACCTCTACGCTCGTTCATTTATTGCAAGGAAAGCTGGATTCCTCTGTCCCTCATGAAAAAGCGGAACGGATAAATCAGGTCTTGGGTGGGCGCGCACAGATCACATATATTGATGATGGAGACCATAGCCTGTCGCGCGCACAGGATTTGGGAATTTTGAAATCTGCAATCGATAAAATGTCATCTTGACATTCATGGCGTGAAAAACGATAACTACATGATCTTTTACGGAGGGGTGGCCGAGTGGCTTAAGGCGCACGCTTGGAAAGCGTGTTTAGGGTTAAACCTAACGTGGGTTCGAATCCCATCCCCTCCGCCATTTAAAAATAAACCCGTCCCTTGGGGTTTATTTTTGAGTGGTATGTGGGGTGAGGCAGAGAAGCCACAGGGTTCGCCAACAAGATTAATGAGACCGAAGGGCGAATTTAGCGGTTGCAACTTTGCGGTGTTGGAACCAACCCGCAAAGTAATCCCATCCCCTCCGCCATTTAAAAATACCAGCTATTTTTAATGCGTTGTTTTACGGTTATGCGATATCGTTTGATAATATTTTTTTAATTTAAAATAAAATGGTGGAGCCAATCGGTCTCGAACCGACGACCTCTTGCATGCCATGCAAGCGCTCTACCAACTGAGCTATGGCCCCCTTTGTTATTGCTGACTTTGTGCATTATTTGCGTCAGTAACAAAACAATTTCAATCTAAGTAATCAAGATCGAGATAAATTGCAACAAAAAAGGCGGGTCATTTGATCCGCCTTTTTATAAAGTCGTAAATTTAATTATTTCTTTTTCGCCAATGAGTCGCGAATTTCAGTCAAAAGCTGTACTTCTGCAGATGGTTTCGCAGGGGCGGCGGCTTTTACTTCTTCTTCTTTTTTCGCGGCGTCTTTTAATTTATTCACGCTGCGAACCAACATGAAAACAACAAAAGCAACGATCACAAATTGAATAATAGCGTTGAAGAAAACACCATAATTGACTGTGGCTGCGCCGGCTTCTTTGGCGGCAGACAATGKTTCAAATTCTTCTCCGCTGAGGTTCAAATACATCGCAGAAAAATCAATCCCGCCCGTGAACAAGCCAATGAATGGATTGATGATGTCTTTTACAAGTGATGTCACGATCGCAGTGAACGCCGCGCCAATAATGATACCAACGGCCATGTCCATGACATTCCCTTTGGCGATAAAGTTTTTAAATTCGTTAAGCATTTTAATTTTCCTTCCAAGTGTTTTAAGTGTCGATAGTAATAGACGCGTAAAATAAAGACGTTTTTGTCTGTATTGTCAATGTCTTGATGAGTAGTGAGCGTGTTTTATGAATTTTATACCGCACGTGAAATGAAAGGCTTGAGTTTTGGGTGCGGCGAATTTATGCTATCGATGATAGAAAAATACATGCTTTAGGGTTTTTGCGACATGTTCAAGAAATATATAATATTATGTGGAGTGTTTGGGGTGGCTTTTGTAACGCCGTTATCAAGCGCCCATGCGGGTTTTCAGTTTACTGCCCCTGCGGGTCAAGTGAATAACCAACAACCAGTCCCCCCTTTGGGCGGTGCGTTATTGCCGCAAATGCCTGATATGCGGATTGAGGGCGCAGCTGCAATGCCGACCGCACCAGTCCAGGGTGTATCATCCGCGCCAACATCATTATTACCAACGCCAAATACTACGCCGGTTTCTCAAGCGCCAAAAACGGGTTTGTCATCATTGATGCCGACCTCTGTTCAGCCAGTGTCACAGGCACCGCGYGGGCCACAAGGATACGCCATGGCCGTTGGGTTTGGAAAAGACTTGCCGCTTGTGACGGCTCTGCGCCAAGTTGTGCCTCAAGAATATACTTATGTTTTGGATGATTCTGTTCCGATGGCATCCAATGTGTCATGGGAGGGCGGCCGCCCATGGGATGTGGTTTTGAATGATATGTTGGCTCCATTGGGCTTGAACGCATCAGTGAGCGGACATCGTGTGTCTATTAATAATGGCGCGGCTCCGCAAATTGCTGCGGCGACAATTATGCCGAAAATACAGCCCCGGCCACAACCTGTGGCGTATACGCCTGCGCCTGTTGTGCGCGCTCAAACGTCAATGGTCGTCCCTCGTGCAACGCGCGGCGCATGGATTGCAAGCCGTGGTGATTCCCTTAGAAACGTTTTAGAAGAATGGTCAAATCAGGCGGGCTCAGATTTGTTCTGGTCATCGGACTATGATTACCCCTTGGCGGGTGAAGTGAATATTTCAGGATCTTTTGAAGAGGCCGTTCAAACGTTGCTTCAAGGTTTTGAGCAGGCGCGTCCGAAACCAATTGCGCGTCTTCACCCTAATTTGCCCCACGGCCCCGCGGTTTTGGTGGTTGAAACACGTCAATCAATCGATTAATACGGCTTATTTGATATATTGTCGCGACCTCTTGCTATGGCAGAGCGGTTATCTTACACTTCTATATAAATATAAGAATCGGCTTTCGCCAGTGTAATTTTAATGGGTTTCAAGATGACAAAAAAACAACCATATATTTCTTTTCTTTTCGCTTTGTTTGCAACGATTTTGGTCGGTTGCGGGCAGATGGACTTGATTAATAACGAGGTTTCAAAAAGCGAGCGAACAATTGAAAAAGCGCTGCAAACTATTGCGCCATCGAAAACCCCAAAGACACCTTTAAAAATTGATAATCGCCCTTGGTATGGAATGCAGGCTGTGCCGATTTCAAATGGCCTTCCGTTGCCAGCGAACGTTAATCAGCGCGATTCAATCGTTTTAACATTTGCCGAACCTGTTGATTTATTTTCTGCGGCACAAATGGTTCAATCCGTGACGGGCATTCGCACAGTTGTTGGAAATAATGTTTATGAAGACTCAACAGCGGGGGCCTTAACGGGGCGCGCATTCATGCCAACCGGCGGCGAAGAAGTTTCGGGCGGACGTGTTGTTTGGTCAGGTCGTTTGCAAAATCTTTTGAACCAAATGTCCGATACATTTGGCGCGGAATGGAATTATGATGGCTCGATGATCCGTTTTAGCTCGGAAGCCACAAAAACATTTATGTTGCACGCCTTGGCAAGCACGATGACGGTGACGGGAAATGCCGGAACAGGTGGAACGACAGCGAACGTTCCGCAGCTAAATGTTGACGGGACAACAACGCTGGAAATTTGGGGTGAAATTTCAGAAGCGATTGAGCGGATGATCRRTGNATNSAKGRGSCNKSCRWCAYWKWCNYMWTCNRCGKGCKYGATKANAGWYWCRGCNNGAYCRKRMMYTNTTSGCMGYGTTGNARWTKATYKGSCNRKRTSAWMRTGWRATGCGCCTTCGCCGCGTTGCGATTTCGGTGAAAGTTTTATCTGTTCGTACGAATGATAACTTTGCCGTTGGAACTGATATATCGAGCATTATTAAGGGCGCGTTGGGAAGTAAGCTTTCTCTTGTGAATTCAAGTAACGGCGCAAATGGATTAAGTCTTTCTGTTTCTAAAAATCCAACGGGTGTGGGGATTGGAAACATCACGTCGGCTTTAACGGCGGATGAAGGGATCGAACGCGTAAGCATCGTACATTCTGGATCTTTGGTGACATTGTCGGATCAACCGGCGCCATTACAAGTGGGACGTCAGATTGCGTATTTGGAACGCGTGTCATCTTCGTCGGGTGATGGCGGTTCGGTGTCTTTGGAGCCGGGAACGGTTGATGTCGGGTTGTTTATGACTGTATTGCCTCGTATTGTGGATGGTGACCGTATCTTAATGCGTTTGAGTGTTGCGATTACGGATACCGACACAAACTTCCCAACATTTGGAACGGCCGATGTTCAAATTCAACTTCCCGAAATTGAAACAACAGGTTTTCTTCAAAATGCAGTTTTGAACGATGGTGAGACAATGGTTTTGGCTGGATTTGAAAAATCTCAAAATAACGCAAGGCAAGATGGCACACCAGGTGGATTGTGGACCGGAGGGTCACAAACAACAAATCGCGGTCGTGATTTAATCGTATTGTTGATTAATGCGAGCATTCTGCCCGAAGAGCCTCTAACTGTTGTAGGACGATAAGCCATATGACTGACGATCAAACCGAAGATCAGGATATTGATTTTGACGTTGATTTGGATGAAATCGACGTTGAAAATGATGAAGATCTCTATGCATTAAAACCAGGTGAATCTGAGATGATTTTTGATGAAAGTCATTCGGGTGAGGGCGTTCTTATTTATAACGGCCGTAAATACGCAGTTGGTGTTGTGTGGTTGATGGCCGATGAAGACGCCGATCCTGGTTTTATTTATAAAAGGTCCAAGATGTTGAGCGCGGATTTCTTCTGTACGCGGTCATTCGTTTCGCAAAGCGGATTTGGATTTTTATCCAAAGGTCACCGCATGGGAATGCCATCGGCGGCGGCGCAATTTGCGGACGCATTGGTTGGTGAATGGCATGGCGTATTTTCCGCTGAAAATGGATGGTATTATGTGGCCGTCCATGCGGATGCAATTGCCCCAGACGGGGATCAGTTTTTCGAATCAGAAGAAGAGGCGTATAATTTCTTTTTGTCCCGTGCGGACAGTTATCAATGGCCAAAAACATATGTTCCAGAAGTGTGGAATATAAAAAATAATGACGGTGAGATCTCTTTGGATCGTTTATTGGATGATGTTCCTACAACGTCTTTAAAGCCTGCGAATTTGGACGCGGTATTTTCGGGTAAACGCAATAAAAGCCTCACATTTATTGGTATTATCTTCCTGATTGGATTGATCTTTTTATCATTTTTCGCGCAAACATTATTGCCAAGCCTTGTGCCCGAGCAACAAAAAATCGCGGGCCCTGTGGTCGAGGTCGCGGACTTTTTATCTGCGCCACCAAAAGCCCCAGAAGAAAAAGAAAACCCATTATTGATGGTCATCGAAAAATTTGCGCTTCCGAAACCAAGCGGGTTTGTTGATGAATGTGTCAATGGATTTGGTGATCTGGCGATCAGTCTCCCTGGGTGGAATTTATCGACAATGCGGTGCCGCAATACGTTGGTTGAGGCCGTATGGCAAAAAGAAACAGGGACATTGGAAAGCATCAAGGCGTACGCCGATCAATTCCCATTTGGTGTGAACCGAACATATGGCGCGCGGGGTGATTTTTTGGCGTCACGCGTTCTTGGAAATTTATCATCCTATAATGAAAAAATTAAACTGGCCGATCGCGAGCAAATTTTATTGGCAGTGAACAGTCGATTTGGAAAAATCGGACGCTTGGCCGTGAAAGACATCGTGCCATTGGCCGATCAAATTCAGCGTGGATCAAATGTTCGTGGGGCGCGCCGGCTGGCGTCACGTAATAAAAAGGATGGTGATAAGGATCGCGCAATGACGATTCAAGATCTTCCGTCTCTGTCGATTGTTTTTAATACTGAATCGGCGCCGATGCTGCTTCAAGGTTATTTTAACATTCCGGGTTTAAGATTTAATTTTATTGAATGGAACGTGTATAATAGACGGTGGATATATGACATGCAGATTTATTTGTTGCCACAAGATGCGCCGTCACGAGAGAAGTTAAGGTAGAAACAGGTGTTAGATATGAAGATTAAAATAATTCTTGGGTTATCGTTGGTGTCAGTTTTGGCATTTTCCACAAGCTCACACGCTCAATTCGCACCAGGAAGCAGCGAATATGCGCCGCTTGCGTCTGACTTACCTGCTGTGATGGATCCTGTTGAAAAGGAGGCATCCGAGGATGCAATAAATGATAATCCGTGTCCCGAACCAAAAAGAGCCCTTGGCGCGACGCCCGATGATTTGGCGAAAATTCAAGAAGATATTACGCGATTTACATTATGTGTGCAGCGCGCGCAATTGTTGGAACGTTTGAACGAGTTGGCGGAATCGAATATTGAAACGATTGATTCGGCTTTGAATTTAACAGTTGGACAAAATGATGGTGGCAATGCAGTGCCTGGTATTATGCCGAGCATTCCGATGCCTCCATTGCCTGCATCGGTAAGCCAAATGTTAACACAAGGTAATTCCCCTGCGATGGATAGTCCCGTGATTCAACAATTCATGCGTGAATCAAATTGGAAAATTCGTAATATTCAGGGTAAGGGCGGAAGCATTACTGCGCAACTTGTTGATGCGGGTGGTGCGTATTTAAAGATCTCAAAGGGTGGTAATTTGCCGAATAACGGCGGTGAAGTCTTATCGATTACGAACACATCCGTTCGTGTGAATTTGGATGGTAAAATACAAAATTTGAAATGGATTGAATAATCGATGTTCGGTAGCATTTTAGGAAAAAGTAAAAAGACAAAAAATCCCGAATGGGATTCGGCTCGCCCCTTAACGGATGAGGGCGGCCCCCTTGATCGTGGGCATGCTGTGCGTAATATCGCGGCCTATTATAATGATGGGCGTTTTCTTGTTTCTAAATCGCATCAAAATAATCCTGCGGTTTTAAGCCTTCTCGCGGAAATTAATCTTCTTGGCTATAAAGAACCACGCATTGAAACGACGGATATTAACCAAGTTCAGGCGAGCTATGACGATAATGACGCAACCTCTCAATTCCGTGGAAAGCGTGATGAAGCGCGAATGCGCCGCGAAGTTTTGGATCTTGTGGCCGGCATGGCAAAACGCCACGCCTCTGATATTCACATTGTTGTGTACGAACAAAGTTGTATCGTGCGCGCGCGCGTTGATGGTTCGATGGAACATATTGCGGAATGGCCACCAGAATACGGACATAGTTTTTGCGCCGCGGCCTTTACAATGGCGGATGCGGCGGATGTTAACTATCAACCTTATGAATATCAGGGCGCACGTGTTTCTAGCCGTAAAGATTTACAGCTTCCACCGGGTGTGATTTCCCTTCGTTTGCAATTTAATCCGACGGTTTATGATGGTCGCGCGATGATTATTCGTTTGTTGTATTCAACGGATGAAAAAACAGCAGGAGACGTGACGGCGCTTGGTTTCACGGCAGAACAATTAGAAGATTTTGAATATTTACGCGCGAAACCGTACGGCATTAATATTGTTGCGGGGCCAACAGGTCACGGTAAATCCACAACCCTGCAACGGAATATTATCGCGATTTTACAAGAGCATAAATATAATATCGCCGTGTATACGGTTGAGGATCCACCGGAATACCCAATTCCGGGCGCGGTTCAGATGCCCGTGACTAACGCGACAACACCAGAAGAGCGCGCAGAACAATTTTCAAAGGCGATTGCCGCGTCCCTTCGTTCAAATCCAGACCGTATTATGATTGGTGAGGTGCGTGATGCCGCCTCGGCTCAACTTGCGTTTGAAGCGTCAATGACAGGTCACCAAGTATGGACAACATTGCACGCGAATGACGCGCTCACCATTCCATTTCGTTTGCGCGATTTAAAAGTTGAGAACTTTAAACTCACAGACCCTGATCTTTTGACGGGGCTTATTTCACAACGCTTGATCCGTGTTTTGTGCCCACATTGTTCAAAACGCGTTGAGGAATCGGAGTTGGGTTATGGCCTTTTGGGGCGATTGGAAAACGTCAATATCCCGATTGAAAAACTACGTAAACATAATTCAAATGGATGTGATCAATGTGGTTCCGGAAATGGGTATAAAGGTCGTTCAGTGATCGCTGAAATTATTTTACCCGACGCAACTTTTATGGATTTTATYCGCAGGGATGATAAACAGGCCGCCGAAAAATATTGGCTGACGAATTTAAATGGACGAAACTTGGTGGAACATATGATCGACCGCGTGCGAGCAGGTGATGTTGATCCTGTCGATGCGGAACGCATTGTTGGCCCACTTGTTCCGCCAGAGCGAGGATAAATGTCTCAGTCTCCTTTCTTTTTTGAACTTTCGGTTAAATTCGAATTTGGAAGCGCCGCTCGCTACAAGTTTTATAGAAAGCTTGCGCAGTTGTTGGAAAATGGCGTGGCGTTGGATACGGCGCTTGGTCAGATTGAAGCAATCGCAAAAAGAGGGAGCTCGTCTGTGATGCCGACTTTGTATCGTCGTTGGCGTGGTAATATCGCCAATGGTATGAATTTCGGGGCATGCCTTGCGCCCTTTATTCCAAGTTCAGAAGCGATGTTGATTGAAACAGGTGCAAATTCAGGAAAATTAATCACGGCTTTGCAAAATTCTGCGGAATCGATTGAACAACAAGGAAAAGTGAAAAAAGCGATCATTACCGCGTCGGCGTATCCTATGGTTCTGGTGGCGATGCTGATCGCGGCGCTACTTCTTTCGGCCTATAAAGTAATCCCGACATTCGAAGAAATTATTCCTGTCGAAGACTGGAAAGGCGTGTCATACGTGGTTGCGATTACATGTCAATTTATTCGTGGATATGCCTTTTTAGTGGGGGTTTGTTTTGCCGGATTTATTGCGCTTGTTTTTTATTCATTGCCCCGTTGGACATCCAAAAAACGCGTATTTTTTGATCGATTTGTACCGTGGAGTATGTACAGAATGTGGCAGGGAGCCTCGTTCTTATTGGCGATTTCGTCGATGATGGCCGCGGGTGTGAAATTGGATGAAGTCTCCCTTGGTAAAATCTCGCGTCGCGCGGACCCTTACTTGAAACAACGCATTCGATCGTTGACGCGCTTTATTACGGCCGGGGAAAATTTAGGCGACGCTTTATACAAATCTGGATATAAATTTCCGGACGAAGATATTATTGGTGATCTACAAATTTACGCAAAATTAAGAGGTTTCGATCATAATCTAATATGGATCACGCGAAGCTGGGTTGACTCCCTGGTTGAAAGAGTCACAATGACGATGAAAGTTGTTAACACGATTATTTTGATGTTAATCGCACTTGTCATTGGATGTTTGATCATGTCATTTTACGATGTGTTCCAACAGATACAAACGATCAATTAGAATACAAAGGAGGGCTATATGCTGTATTCAAAACAAAAAAATAAACAAAAGGGATTCTCCCTATTAGAATTGCTACTTGTTGTAGCAGTTGGGGCTGTTTTACTTTTGGCAGGTTTAGCCGTGTATCGTAACGTGACGGATAATTCAAAGGTGAATGAATCAATTCGTTTGTTGAATGTTACAAAACAAGAAACACAAAAATTATTCCAAGGCGAAGGTAATTACCCTGCGCAAGGTTTGAATGATGTTCTGGTTGATTCAAAGGCATTTCCAACAAGTGCATTGAATGGAGATCAGCCACGTCATCCGTATAATGGAGACATTACAGTCACAGGTACGGGGCGTACATTTACGATTTTGTTTGCCGATGTTCCAGAGGCATCCTGTATTAAAATTGGTGGTACATTTGCCGCCGAAGATGCAGATTTTGTAGATCTTTCAATTGCAGGAAATAATATGGATGCGGGCGCAGATGGCGTATTTGGCGCATTGGAACTTCAAAACGCATGTGATGGCGATAGTGACATGCAGTGGGAATTCTTCTAAGTCTTTCATTCTATGATATAAATTTTAAAAACCGCTCTTTTTTTGAAGGGCGGTTTTTTCATGAAAAAATAAATAAAATTTTAATCAATTCATGCGAAACTTAACAATGAACAGCTGTCTAAAGGTTTAAGGGGCCATGGCCATTCAAATGAATAACATGTTTAACACATCACAAAAGGGTTTCTCTCTTTTGATCGCACTGATTTTTGTGGCGTTCTTTGGAACGGTTTTGACAAATTTTGTCTATAACCGAAGCGGAGAAGTCTTACGCAGTGAAGCGGTTATTACGGGCTGGCAGGCGGCGAAGGTCGCGCGCGCCGCGCGTATTCATGTTCGAAATCAATTGGCGGCCAACCCGAACTTGAAATTTAACTTGGATATTGACGCGGCTGGACCTCAAATAATTCCATTGGCGACATTAACATCGAACGGGCTTTTGCCTGTGGATTTTGCAAATCAGCGCGATGGTGATGATGTGACTGCTTTGTCTCAAGAAATTGTTATTATCATGGCAAACTATCCTGTCGCTGGCGACCCTGCCTTGGAAACAACAGTGTCGACCGCCTATGTTTATCTGCGCGATAGCGAGCGTTCAAATGCATCTTTAATTCAAGAAGTCGTACAAGCCATCCGCCGCGAGAATGTGGCGATTGCAGCGCCTGTCTTTAATGGCGCTGTGAACATGTCGGGCGATTGTGACGGATTTGGCGATTCGGTTGTGATTTGGGATTCGGGCTGTATGGGCTTGGCTGAATTTACGGCCCTGACCGGGGACGCGGTCTTTGAACCAGGAAGTTTGGTTATTCCCGCGTGGCGAACTGTTAATTTTGATACCAGAGCGTTAATGAGATTCCCGCAACCTGAACAATCAGGGTTAAGCACGATGCTGACTGAATTGGAAATGGGTGACCCATTGGCCGATTGTGAAACGAATGCCGCAAGCCGTATCGAGGTGCCGTCTGATGAACCAGGGAGCAGTGATTTATGTGGCGCGATGAGCGATGATATTGCCGCGGTTAGTAATGGAGACGCGGATCATCGCCGCGATATTATTGGCACACAAAATTTAAGCGGGAATAGCTATGTCTCCTATCAACAAACGGGCATGGATGTAACCCTTGATAGCGCCACTGGCGCACGAACAAATGCGGTTGCGGATGAGGCGTACAGCTTTGATTTAAATGGAACATTAACGGCCACAGGGGATATGAAGGCCTTTGACGGGAATATTAATATCGCGGGGAATACGACTGTTGATCGTAATGTGATTGTACCAACGCGCGATGGCCAAACGATCACGGCGAATATTGGCGGTGTTTTATCGGGCGCGGCGATGACATCAAACAGTTTAGAAGTGTTTCAAACGGTCACAACGGGCGCGCCAATCAGTGCGAATACAGCCAGCGCAACGCCTGCGGCTCAGGTCACGGGATCATTGATCACCAGCACAATGCAAATGAATACAAATGGGACGGTGAATGTTGCCACGGACGCGGATTTACTGGGTGAAACAGATTCTCAATTCATGATTGTGACGGGCGCAGGATCGGCAGGAAGTTATAGTTATGTTGCCGGTAATTTGAATGCCCAAAACATTAATATTACAGGTGATAACAACGTGTCGAACACGGCGGTTGTTGGCGGCGTATCAACGATCGGTACCTTGAACGTAACGAACGGTAACGATTCTTTATGCGCAGGGGACTGCCCCAAACGAGTAGAATTTTGCGAGACAAATGGAGGAGCATTAGGGTTTGATTGTTGCATGCGTAATGTGTGGAACGACCTTAGATATGTGTGTGTAAATGATGGTAGTTAAAAATCAAAAAGGGATGAGTTTATTAGAAGTGTTATTGGCCATCAGTGTGATGACGGTCTTGATCACTGGCGCTGTGCAAATATTTGATGACTGGTTTAAACGATCAATTAATCAAAAGGTGGCCTCAGAAATGTTGGAACTCCAAGATGCGGCCGAGCAGTACGTAAAACTTAACCACGAATATATTTTAAACGATGAAGTGCCAAATGTTGGTGATATCGCCGAAATTGATTTTGATGCGATGATCGATGGTGGGTTTGTTTCACCAAATTACCGGGCGCGAAACTCATTTGGGCAATCTTTGCGTGTTCTTATTCGGAATGTGAATGATGCAACCGTGGCGGGAGTCGCCTTGGAAGTGATCGCGGTGTCTGATGATTTAAATGGTGATAGCCGTATGGCGGATGCACGTTTATTTGATGCGGCGTTGGCGGGTGGCCCTCAATTAGGATTAATCAGTGCGCTTGAACTTGGCGTGAATTGTTGTGATGGAAATATTCAAAGTGCGAACGGGGAATGGTCCGTATCGTTGAATGATTTTAGTGCACTTTATAASGCTACACCTGATTTAAATCGCGGTGGATATATGGCGGCGTATGGTCGCGTGAGCCTAAATGATAGTATCGATGACCGCTATCTTTACCGCGTTGAAATGGATGGCCAAGATCATTTAAACCGCATGATGACGAATATGGATTTGAACGGGCGCGATATTGTGAATGCGGGAACAATTGTGTCCGATAACATGAGTGTGACTGGTGATACAGTTTTGAACGGCAATGAAACGAATGGATTTTCATCACCGTATGTGTTGGCCGTTCGTGATAATTTTGAGGCGCCTTCAATGGTTGTGACGCGCGACGGAAATTCCAAAGGTGATATTGTTGTTCAAGGGGATAATGATAATGCAACTTTTGATTTTGATGTGACGGGTAATATGACTCTTCTTAATCCATCGGGAAGCGTGATTACAAATATAGGGACGGTCAATACCGTGCAAAACATGGGCTCAGCTGTATTTGATCAAATGAACGCACGCGCAGGATCCTTTAACGCGGGCTCTATCGTTGCGGTGAATACTCAGATTAATAATGATGTTCAAACAACATTTTTACAAACGTCTTCGGCTTCGGTGAATGCAGTGACGGCGGCCAATGCAGTGACGGCGATCACAACGGTGACGGGTGCAACGACAACAATTGATGGAAATTTAGATTCAAATAATAATATGGCGATTAGTGGCGATGCGATGGTAACGACGGCGGGCGGAATTGATAGCGTTTCAATTTCAAATTTATCGAGCTGTGGTGCGGGGTGTCCATAATGAATGTAAGAAAGATAAAAATGAACACGCGTACACATACACGTACACAAGGTGGATTTTCTCTTCTTGAGATGCTATTAACCGTGATGATTGTGTCCGGACTTTTGGTTGCGGTTTTTAATTTATTGGAAGAATATGCCGAGAAACAATTGGCGGAATCAACGGCGGAATACATGGAAAACATTGCCTTAGCTGTCGAAGACATCTTGGTTGATCCGATTTTGTTTCAACAAGCGTATGCGTTGGCGGATGCCCGCCCGTCGGATGTTTTGGAACTCTCCTTGAATGACCTGACCTCTGGGTTTGATGGTATTCCCGCGTCCACGCGTTTGAATGAAAACATTCGTAATCGGACACCAATGGGATCTGAAATTGACGTTATTTTGCGCATTGCGGATAATCCAGCGATCGATACAGATGCCCAAGCCATGGAAATTATTGTGGCGACGCGTACGCCGATTATTGATGAACGTGCCCGCCGCGCGGCGATTGCGGCAGGGCCTTATGGCGGATTGCTTCGCGATGATAATGCACCGATCGAAAGCAGTTTCGCAAGCTGGGCTGTGAATTTGGCCGATTTGGCGGGAACGGCGTGGGTTGCGGCGGTGGCGGCGGAACCACCGGTTGAAAATGAAACGGCCTATTTGATCCATTATCGTCATATGAGTTTTGAGGAATCTGCGGGAGATTATATGTTCCGTATCTCAATTCCAGGTCGTCCTGAATTGAACAGAATGTTTACAAATTTAAATATGGGGACTCACAATATTATGGGGACTGATAATTTTGACATTGGTGGAGATTTGACATTAGAGGGGCGCGCCCTCGTGAACGGTGATATGCGCGTGGTCGGTGCAACGCGCATTAATGAAGGAACAGTAACGGCAGGACAGCGCATAAGATCAGGAAGCATGACCGTGAATGGAACGGGCGGCGGGGTGACAGGTCATTTAACGGTTGATGATTCCGTGAATATTAGTCGTTTAAATATTTCGGGACAATTAAATGCGAACACAGCGGAATTGAGACAGGGGTTGGATACAACCAACCAAGTGACCGTCGAAGATTTGCAACTTTTAAGCGGCGTTGCAAGCGCGGGAAGTGTGAACGCGACACGTTTGCAAGGAAGCGGCGGAAGCCCAAATATTACCGTACAAGGGCAAATAAATGCATCAAACCTCACGACGAATATCTTGGCGGTTCAAGGCGGTAACGTTGGTACGTTGGATACGATTGCCGCTGGGGATGTCATTATTGGCGGTGAATTACGCGCTCAAAATATCGGCTTGGGTGATGCAAATATCAGTACATTTGGGGCATGCGATAGGGGTTGTTAAAGATCACCCGTTTCAGGTATCATTGGGGTATGAATATGTTTACACGCATCCTTTTTGTTTTTGCAATGCTTTGCTCCCCTCTGGCGATGGCGCAGCAAGCTCAATTGCCGCAATTTACAATCTCTAATATTCCAACAATTGAAATGGAAGTGGATGAGGCGAATTTTGATTACGACAAGGTTTTTAATAACTTGAAAAATCCGATGATGCGCGATGTCTTGCGCCTTCAATATCAAATTAATTTGTTGGAACGCCTGATCCGCCGGCAAACAGAAATTCAACGGATCGCGGAAAGCTATGAATCAATTGGCTTGCCGTTTAATCAGCCGTCTCCACCAGAAAGAGTATGCGAACAATTGCCCGTCAATGTTTTGTGCATGGCCTTTTATCCGGATTCAAAGAAATACAAAGAATTGGTTGCCGAACGCCAAGAAGAATTTAGACGCGAGCAAATTCGCCAGATGGAGCAGATGGTTCAAAATATGGCGTCCGGAACTCCGATGCCAGCCAGCAATAATAAAAATGCAGGCATGGTTGAGGCGATCCAAAATAGTGCGATGATGTCGCCTGAACAAAAATATTTATGGTCGGACATCCGATGTCTTTCAGGGCGATGTAGCGCACTTTTAATCGATCGGACGGATGCTAATAATCGGTTTAGAATTCGTGATGGTGAATTGCTTCCTAATGACCTTGGCAAAGTATCAAAAATCAGCGTGTCTGGTGTGACCGCCCATTACGAAGGTCAAAAATATAATTTACAGCCAGAGGCGTTGGCGTCAGGGCAACAGGTTGATGTCAGACCAGATACAAGTCAGATCGCGAATATTTTAAGAGGAAATCTTGGCGCGGAAGCGGAAAATTCRGCGGCCCTTCAACAACAAACACAAGGCGCGGAAGCGATCCCACCACAGACGTTATCTGGTGGATCTGGCGCCATGCTTGGCGTAACTGGGTTGTTTTAAACCTTAAAACTATAGTAATCGCGCGAGGCTGAGGCTTCCGATGATGGATGTTGCCTGAAAGGCCGCTTCTAAATTTGTTTGCAAAGATTGAAAACGAATAATAGCTTCGGCAGGATCAATGGCTTGAATGTTTTCGACTGTGGTCTGCAAAAATCCACGATCTGTTTTATGTTGTTCAAGTTTGCGTCCTATGGATGCCTCGGCCGACGCTAATTTTATTTCATAACGCCTGATTTCTTCAACGCCTCCCTGAATTTTCTTGAACATGGCCGTTGTGATTTTGTAAAAATCATCGCGGGTTGCTAAATCAGTTGCAGGATCTGGAAATTCAATCTCACTCAACGCCTCTAAACCAATTAAAATATCTTGAAATCCTTGGTCACTTGCTTTGATCGTATAATCCACTTCGAAATTATCATCGGCGCGCACGTATAACTGTGAAGAGCTTTGAACACCGAGAGAAAAACCAACCTGAGAATCTGTGTAGGTGTCGATATTCGCAACGAATGTATCGGCGTCATTTGTGCCATCAAGGAAGCTTGTCATTTGCAATTGAACGCGCGCGGTTAGGGATTCAGGGTTAGGGAGAGGTTTAGCATTCACGTCACTGCCTGAAAACAGATAATCATCGCCAACTTTTTGATTGAGAATATCTTGGATAATGTCTTTGGCGTTATTGGCCAAATTTTTGAGGTTCGTTATATCGATATCGCCTTCTTCGGGGGTCAAGGCAAGGGCGCCTAAAACGATATCCACCTGCGAATCTATTTCTTGAACACCCAGTGTCATTTGTCTGATGCGTGAAGTCGCGCTTTCGATATTGAAAACGTAACTGTTAATAGAAGAAATGCTTATCCTAGAATTTTGAAGACGTAAATTATCGACACCATAACCATCAAGGGTTGCTGATTTTACACCTGTTGCAAGTTGTTCTTGAACTTGGCCAAGCTGTTGCTGCAAACGCGAGTTTTTCGAAATCATACTCAATGAAAAAGCATATGTTGATATACGTCCGTCCATAATTTTTATTCCTTATCTTAAAACTGATTGTAAGAGTGTGTTAAACATTTCTTCAATCACTTGTATGGCCTTGGCCGCGGCGGCATAATTATTTTGCATTTGAATGAGTGTGGCCAGCTCTTCATCAATATTCACGCCCGATTCATCTTGGAGGCGCCTGTCCAACGTATCGCGGTAGACTTGTTCCGATGTGATGCGGAGTTCAACATTTGATGAGTCTTGAGCCTGTTTTGACACGGTCTGTGTGACATAATTCACCAAGGTTGTCGCAGATCCAATTCCGGACGATCCGATTGTGCCTCCTGGGCCTATATTTGTGTTCTTAAAGGTCGCATGGCTGACGTTTGCAACTTGCACGCCTAGTTTTGATAGAGGGCTGTTCAACCCATCAGTGAGACGAATGTCCCCCCCTTCGGCGGGACGGAATTGTAAAAATCCATCAGGAATTGTAAACTCGGCTTCTAAACCTTCAATGGCATTTAATTTAGCCAGTAAGTCATCGCCTGTATCCGTTGGTAAAACTTCGATGCTGACGGGTTGTCTGTTTCCGACTTGAACGCTGAAGGTTGGATTTGAGGCGGTGTATGTGCCTACGGTGAGGCCAAGCTCCGTTAATCCGTTTACCCCTAAATTAATATCGGCAATATCGATGGTTTCACTTGTTGTGAGCACAAGGTTACCGTTTGGTCCAATTTTGGCAAGGCCTGCGAATGACGTGTTAATTGTGTTCACCAAATCCGCGGCCGTGTCGCCTGCGTTAATCACGATGTTAACGGCGGGATTTCCGCCAACCGTTAATTGGAATGTGTCTCTTGGTGATCCTGAAGGGAGCGGTGCGATGTAATCGCTTTGGTCCAATGTTGTGAGTTCTTGGATGTCTGTTGACCCAATGATTTGTGTTTTCCCAGACAGGTTTAAAAGGCCAAATAGATTGTCAGTATCGGCCAAAGTTGTTGTTCCGGCCGATAGGCCAAGGGCTGCGACACCTGCCGCGCCTAATGTTCCATTTGCGATTGTAATATCGGCATTTCCAGACAGAGATAATGTTCCACCATCACTTAATTGAGCCATACCAGGAAAGAAACCATTAATGGTGTTGACCAAATCCGCGGCCGTGTCGCCTGCGCCAATTGTAATAGTGTTAAGCGCCCCACCAAGATCAATCGTGAAATTTTGTCCTGCGGTAATGTCGGCGTGATTTTCCAATGCGCCATAAAGAGCGATATCTACGCCCCCGCCGATGGCTGTTATCCCCGCTCCGCTTGTGTCGATTGTTCCTGTGGCTTCTTGAAATTCAATATCTCCGAATGTGAAATCAACGATTTTCCGGACAAGTTCGGCCGATCCAACGGAAACGGCATTGCCATTTGTTCCAGAACGAATAAGGGTGCGATCGGCAACGATATCAGGGTTAATGACCATTTGGCGTGAAAATCCAGCATATCCAAGAGGGGGCGCTTGTGTCGCGTCATCGGGTGGAATTGTTTCGTTGGAAAGGCTAAAAAGGCGTAAACCTTGTGAATCAAATCGTTCTGCCATGCGGTAGGCGGCTTCATCCAATTGTGCTTGATATTGAGGTAATGTTTCATCACGAAGTTCAATAAGGGCGCCCAAACGACCGCCAAGACCTTCTTGACTGGTTAAATTGACACCCGTGATGGCGTCTTCGACGCGGATCTCGGCGACGCTGACGGGGTAATATGTGACAGGGCCAATTGATGATGGGTTAAATAAAAGTTCGCGCGCGGTATCAGAGACAAGCGGCGTTCCGCGCTGTGTCTGGACGACCATCACTTTATCGGATCGCTCATAATAGCTGACATCTATATATTCGGATAATTCGGCCAAGGCGATATCGCGTTGATCTTCAAGATCGGCCGTTGGGCGGTTGACATTAGCGGAGGCCTTAATCTGAAAGTTCATGTCGCTGATTTGCTTTGTCAGGACGTTAATCTGGCTAACGATTTGATCCATCTCGTTTTGTGAATCATTCCGAAGACGTGTTAAAAGATCGGATAAATCAWGAAATTTATTCGTTGTTTCAGACGCTTGTTGATAGACATCGTTTAAAAGATATTCTTTCGATGGATCGTTGGCCAAGGCCTGAAACGCGTCTTTTAATTTCCCGACTTGGTTTGAAATCGCGTTTTGTTGTTCCGCGGGGCCATGAAATTCTTGAATTTGTTGGTAGTAAGATCTCTGTGTCTCTAAACCTGCGGTCACGGCGCGTTGGTCATTGAGTTCACGCAATAAAAACGCATCGACAGCGCGTGCGATTGTGCCTGATAACACGCCAACACCGCGCCCTTGAACAACGATTGTGCGTTGCTGTTGTGTTTTTCGGGTGTACCCTTCGGTRTTTACGTTGGCCACGTTTGATGCAATCAAACTGATGTTTGATTGGGCAATTTTCAATCCCGAAAGGGCGGAGTTTAGCGCACTAAGTGACATGGGGTGTTAACTCTTTCATCAAAATAATTTTATTATCATGAGAGAGGTTGCAAAACCCGTGCCAAAACCAAAAAAGACCGCCCGAAAGGCGGCCTTTTAAAATGAATTAGGTTTTAATTATTGACGTGCATTCTTCCGCGAGATCCGTGCGTTCACGTCTTTGATGGCTTCTTCGCGCGAGGCAATAATGTTTGTTGCGGTTGCGGTTGCGATCCCTTCAAGAAGTTCATATTGCTTAAATAACAAAACATTTGTCAGCATTGAATTAAACAGCACACCAATTGGAATGTTGTCAGGGTTATCAATGAATTTTTCTTGCATATATTTTTGTCCAAATTGACCAAGAGCCAATCCTTCAAGCTGCGCTCTTAAACTTGCATTACTAGGCAATAGCTCTTGAATATATTGGCTAGAATATTCGTTGGCTTGCATAATTTCTTTGATTTGCGCTACGCCTTTTCCGCCACCTTCCATGGGCGCGCGTGCTCCCTCGATGATAGAAAAAATTGCTTGCCCAACGGATGCTTCAGATCTCAATCGGTCCGCTTGGATCGATAGGTTTTTGACTTCTGTATCGGCGTTGTCCAATAAATCTTTGTTGAGGTAAACTGGTACGCGGGCGTACAGCATGTTTTGGAGATATTCCAGTTGCGTTGCAACTTGACCGCCTTGTGGAATGTTTTTGCTGTTTAATAACTCACCAATACTCATACGTGTGACGTCAAGGCCTTGCATTTCATCAAATAATTGATTTTGAAAATCGACCAATCCGTTTTCTGATTTTGATCCGGCCTCTGATGCGATCACTTTTAAACGTTCGGCCAATTTCATTTTTGTGGATTGAGCCGCACTTTCTTGCGCCTTACCAAGGCCGCCGGCAACTGAAATATATGAACAGGCGTAATCGTCCTTGTTCATGTGTCTCGTATGGCTATTATTCATCGCTATTTCTTGGGCTAATTTTGTATCATTGGCGCCCATTGCTGTGGCGTGTTTTGCGGCTTCACCTGTTCCGGCTGTGGCGACGGTTGTTTGCTCCTTTGTTTGGAGGGCGTTGTCGTCGCGGTCTTTTTCGTGTTCAATGATTTGCTCTCGTTGAATTTTATTCAGTAAGTCTTGGTTTTTCTTTTGCGTGCTTTCTTGTGCGACTCTGGCGCTCGCGATATCCGCATTCATGGCGAACAGGCTTAAAAATAAAAACGCAGGAATAAGAAATTTCAAATGACGCATGGTGATCCTTCTTTAATATAGTCGGCATTTGCGCCGATAAAGTTAATACTCTTTTAATTTACCATCAAATTATTAATAAATTCTAACTATTCCGTGGATGACATGCAATCTTTCCCTATCGTGAAATACACAATCATTTGAATTTGAGATAAAAATGACCAAAATGTCGTTTAAATTCAAAACGATAACCCTTGAGTCTTTTGGATATTCACCGTACACTAAAAATAGACATAAATATAAAAATGTGAAAAACATGGTGTGTCTATTGGGTTATTTCAGATGTTGGGTATGGCAAAGATGAAGTTTTTAAAATTAATGACACTGGTTGCGGGGTTTGTCTTTGTGTGTTTGCCGTCAAGGCAGGATGTGCAGGCGTATTCCGTGCATGTGTTGGCGGCCAATCATGCGGCGTGGGCGTATCCGATGCCACGGCAAAAACCGAAACAATTATGTGCGATAAAGGRTAATGATGAATATTTGGATCAAAAACAGGCAACGGCGGCAGCATTGGGACTTTATTTTGGACTCCAAATCGCCTCGCCTCCCGAAAATAACAACAGGCAAAAGCCCGTATTTAAGAATTGTGTCGGATAAATCAAATGGTTGCCCCCTTACCATTATTTAACCGGCATAACCGCCCATAATGTTTAGATGGGATATCAAACAAACCGCTCTCTTGTTGATCTAGGAGGGCGGTTTTTTATGATTTTATGAGCGCGTCCATGTTGTGCCGTCTGGGCTGTCTTTGATTGTCACGCCTATTTCTGCCAATTCATCGCGAATGTCATCGGAACGTGCAAAATCTTTATCCGCGCGGGCTTTGTTCCGATCGGCGATTAAATTTTCAATYAMGGCGGGGGCAATGTCTCCGTCACTTGATGAGCCTGCGTTGCGCACAGATGTCCATTCATCGGCAGGCATGGATAAAATTCCAAGCGCGCGCGCCGAAGCCTGAAGTGATTCTGGGTTTTGTTTTGCAACTTTGTGAATTTCGCTTATCGCAAGCGGTGTGTTGAGGTCATTGGAAAGGGCGGCCATAACGCTGTCGATCGCATGATCATCTTGCGCCGTATTCCCGATGATTTCATACCATTTATCCAATGTTTTGATGGCGTTTTGCAATCCATCATCCGTCCAATCAAAGGGTTGACGGTAATGAGTGGATAGCATGGCAAGGCGGATGGCCTCCCCCGGCACGCCTTGTTCGATCAAATCGTGGACAAGCAAGACGTTACCGATTGATTTTGACATTTTTTCGCCTTCAACCGTCACAAAACCGTTGTGTATCCACATGTTGGCAAATTGATTCTGACCCGAGGCGCAGCAGCTTTGCGCGATTTCATTTTCATGATGCGGGAATGTTAAATCTAAACCGCCACCGTGAATGTCAAACACATCCCCCAAATAATGTTTGGCCATGACGGAACATTCGATATGCCATCCAGGKCGMCCTGTTCCCCATGGGCTCTCCCATCCGGGCTGATCATCCGCAGATGGTTTCCACAACACAAAATCGGCGGGGTCTTTTTTATACGATGCGACCTCGACCCGAGCGCCGGCGATTTGTTCATCGCGGTTGCATCCTGATAATTGTCCGTACGCATCGAAACTGGGGACACTAAATAAAATATGTCCGTCGCTTTCATAGGCGTGGCCTTTGGTGATAAGCGTTTCAATCATTTCAATCATGCCGTCCACATGGTCTGTGGCCTTGGGCTGTACGTGTGGGGCGCGTACACCAAGGGATGCCATGTCATCATTGTAAATTTTGGTGTATTTTTCAGTGATGTGTGAAATGGGCTTGTCCGCTTTTTTTGCGGCGGCAATAATTTTATCGTCAATATCGGTGATGTTCGCCACGTGGGTGACTTTGGAATAGGAGGCCTCTAAGACACGGCGTAATGTATCAAACACAATGGCGGGGCGCGCATTCCCAATATGGGCATAACTATAGACAGTAGGCCCGCACACATACATTTTGATATGGTCAGAGTCGATGGGACTTAAGGGCTCTTTTTTGCGGCTCAGTGAATTGTAAAATTGTAAATCTGTCATGATCGCATTAAACACCAGAGCCTAGTATTTTTCCACTGTATTTTGAATGGATTCTAAAAATCCGTTCCCGCGCTCAAGGGCGATATGATCAATGCCACGGGATAAGAGGCCTCGCAGGTCGCGAATGGTTGATTTAACCGCGCTTTGATCAAGGGCGGATGCGGCCTGATCGAGGGCAGTTTTGGGTTTGTCATCGGCGGATTGTTGGGGTGGCGGCGTTATATGTGTTGTTGCACCGCGTGCGCCATAGGCGTTCATCGCCACGGCATGTGCCTTATCAATGGGGCGACGGTATTCTTGATGAATATCAGTGTCCGCCGTTTCCGCATCTGATTTCGAGGCAGAAGATGGCGCATCACTTTGATCAAGAAGTCCTTCTAAAAATGTAATAAGCGCGGCAACGGACACATCCGTTAAATCGTCATAAGGATCTTTAAATCCGCCCTCTTCGTCATCATTTTTCTTTTTATGGTGATCTGGATCGTGGCGTTGAATATCTTGACGCGTGTCGTTTTGTTCCGTCTTTCGGGTTTGAAAGGTCTGTCGAAATTGTGCAATACGATCAAGCATGTTAAGGCCTTCTTTGTTATTTTGAGTATAACCCTTTTAACCCTTTTTTGTCTTTGGGTTTGTAATTAGGATCACGGTAATACCATGATAATATTGGGTTTTCTTTGTCGGTCGATGCCCATAAACGAAATTCAGCAACGGTCGCAGCCATCAACCAGTAATCGGTTTCCTCGTACGTAAACGGCACTTTGCGATCTGCAAATTTTGGAACAATGATGAATTCCGCGGTGATTTGATTCGTTGATGAAAGATTTTTGAACATCGCATCGGCGGTTTCTTTTGATATTTTAATGCGGTTGAACTTTTCGATATCTGTAATAACGATACCGATATTTTCGCCGTAAACAGGGTATTTAAAATAGGTTTTGTCATTCAGTTCATCAAAGGCGATTAAATTTTGAAAACTGCTATATTCATCCAGCTGAAGCGTTGTCTTGATCACAAGCGGATCTTCGGGGTTCAAAAGACTGAATCGGTTTTCGATACGATTATATTCAGAGATCGCCATTGCGGCTTTATCAATGTCTTGGGCGCGGGCGACACGCGGGCTCTGCCTGGCAAATCCGTTAATGTTTGGCGGTGTTTTCGACAATTTATAATGCGCCAATAAAATACGTTCAGGATCAGATCGAGGATAGGTTTTAACATCAGGTAGAGTAAGAGATTCAGCAAGCGGTTCGTGTTTATAGGTCSKCGNMGTTNGATRRMGGKCNGNKCARYRTGNCTKSTKCGWTNNWKCANKYWMKMMYWTCAVTNNRWRYGWMRWAAKWWGAANAMAYTTTTGTAATATAATCATTATGCTTTATACCTAAAATAGAGACAATTAACAATGATCATAGCGTGAAACCATGTCAAATAAAGGGCGAAATTTAAATGATGGAGAATTATCCTTGTGGCGAAAGTTCGTGCAAGGGGTTTCGGCGTGGAAAGATACGGAGTCGGAAACGCAGGAATTTCAATCCTCTCAGGCCAAACCGACATCTATAAAAAACACACGATCAAAGCCTGCGAAAGCGTTGCCTGCGCGCTCAAAACCATCCTCGTCAATCGCGCCATCGGTGAAGACTTTGGATCGTCGAACGGATGAAAAATTATCCAAAGGAAAGATGCCGATTGAGGCGACGCTGGATTTACATGGCATGACACAGGCGCAGGCGCATAATACATTGGAACGGTTTTTGGTCGGCGCTCATCAATCGGGAAAACGGTGCGTTTTGGTGATTACGGGCAAAGGGTCAGGGAAAATCCATGACGATCATATTGTGTCGGAACGGCGAGAAAAGGGCGTTTTACGGTCCAGACTTCCTGATTGGTTGGCGATGTCACCATTGAATGCTATTGTTTTAAAGCACGTCTCGGCCACCCAAAAACATGGCGGCGGCGGTGCGTTTTATATCTATCTCAAGAACAACAGAAAATAGATTGACATAATTTATAATTTGGAGTATAAATAAAGGCAATGAAAACAGCGTATAAAATCGACGAAGTTAATGGTGGTTATGTTCCTTATCAGGGGACAACAACGCCGCGTGCCTTTCGTGCGAATGACTTTTCGGGAAAACCAGAGGGGCAATATGTTTGCACATGTTGCGAAGGATCAGTTCATTTCCGCAATGAATCAAGGGCGTCGGGAAATAACAGAGATTCGTATCGCCCCCAATGTTGGGTTGCTGATAATAAAGACGCGCATATCGCGAAAAACTGTACGGAGATTTCAACGGCTGATTGGGATGTGGCTTTGGCCTCTTCGATTCCTTTGAACGAAGCGATTGCCGATCGTGATATGCAGCTTCTTTTACGTGTCAATTTTGTAACGCGATTGAATCTTTGGGACTTTAACAGAAAAGAAATGACGCATGAACGTATGTGGTGCCGCGCCAATAAGGGCAATTACAAGGCGATTCCATGCAATTCCACGGATAAAATTATTCAATTTTTGAATAAGGCTTTTCAAAACGCGCCGGACGGTCAAAAAGTGATGGATCGTATTCTTGTATCCCATGGTGGACATACGCGAAAATTGTCAGAGGTTCTTTTACTTTCACCAGAGGAGCGCCGGACACGGTATAATACATTAGCGAAAGTTGGAAATGTTAGTCATCGAAACGAAAAATTCTCAAGAGGTGGGTTTTTATGCATTGTTCCATTGGGGGTGGCTTATGATGAACGAAATAACGTTGGGAATGGCCCGAAAAGAACATTCAATATGGAGGGGGACGCGAACATTGTGAAAGAGGTCTATTGCCTTAAAGACAAAAAAAATGTCAGCACAATGATTGGTGAGAGCGGTTTTGCGGTGTCTTGGCCATATTTGAACAAGCGCAACCCAGGGAAATTAATGTGGTATGTTCACGGAGAAGAGAACACCTCTTCAAAACCCCTGAACACAACGCCAAAAAAATATCCGCCAACGCCGTATTTGGACGCGGCGGAATAAATTTTCTTTATAAAATAAATTTACTAAGGTCGGTATTGCCAGCCAAGGTCGCCAATTTTTCCGTGACCATGTCTTTTGTCACGACATAATCATCACCGTCTTTATCCGTCGCGGTAAAGCTGATCTCATCCAACAAATATTCCAACACCGTATGCAGGCGGCGTGCGCCGATATTTTCAACCGTGCTGTTGATCTTTGTCGCAAGATGCGCGATCTCGTCTATGGCGGCCTCTTCGAATGATAGTTTGACGCCTTCGGTGCCGAGCAACGCCTCATATTGTTTGATAAGCGAACATTCAGGCTCCAATAAAATGCGTTTAAAATCATCCTCGGTCAGCGCCCGTAATTCGACGCGGATCGGCAATCGCCCTTGTAATTCGGCTAATAAATCGGATGGTTTCGCGTAATGGAATGCGCCGGACGCAATGAACAAGATAAAGTCTGTGTTCACTGGGCCGTGTTTTGTTGAGACGGTCGTTCCTTCGATAAGGGGAAGCAAGTCGCGTTGTACGCCTTCGCGGCTGACATCACCGCCACGTGCATCCGAACGCGCCGCGATTTTGTCAATTTCATCCAAAAATACGATTCCGTGATTTTCAACCAAATCAATCGCGTCCGCGATCACTTTGTCTTCATCCAATAATTTGTCGGATTCTTCGGCGATCAAAATGTCGTGGCTATCCTCAATCGTCATTTTTTTCTTTTTCGTTTGAGGGCCCATGCCCAGCATATCGCCGATATTCATCATACCAACGGATGCACCGGGCATTCCTGGAACATCGAATGAGGGCATGCCTTTGGCGGCCTCCAAAACATCAATTTCAATTTCTCGATCATTCAATTCGCCTGCACGTAATTTCTTGCGGAAATTATCGCGTGTTCCATCTGATGATGATTGCCCAACAAGCGCGTCTAGAACACGGTTTTCTGCGGATAATTCAGCCTTTGCAGTCACCGTTTTACGCATTTTATCGCGCATAATGTGAATGGCGTTTTCAACCAGATCACGGATCATTTGTTCCACGTCGCGCCCGACATATCCAACCTCGGTGAATTTTGTGGCCTCGACTTTGACAAATGGAGCCTGAGCCAGCTTTGCCAAACGCCGTGCGATTTCGGTTTTACCAACACCCGTCGGCCCAATCATCAGGATGTTTTTCGGTAAAACCTCTTCCTTCATTGGGCTTTCAAGCTGTTGACGGCGCCAACGATTCCGAAGGGCAATCGATACGGCGCGCTTTGCGTCCTTTTGTCCGATAATATAACGATCCAATTCGGATACGATTTCACGAGGGGTAAATGATGATGTGTGTGTATTAGTTGTCATTTTAAATCTTCTCCATCACCAAGTTATGATTGGTGTAGACACAGATATCACCTGCGATTTTCATGGCGTTTTTAACGATATCTTCGGCCGATAAATCAGAATGACTAACAAGGGCGCGCGCCGCCGAAATGGCATAGTTCCCGCCTGATCCAATGGCGATCACGCCGTCTTCGGGTTCAACAACATCGCCTGTCCCTGATAAAATCAATGAGACGTCTTTGTCGCACACAATCATCATGGCTTCTAGTTTCCGTAGATATTTATCGGTGCGCCAGTCTTTGGCCAATTCAACACAAGCGCGAGTCAATTGCCCCGGGTATGTTTCTAATTTGGCTTCAAGGCGTTCAAATAATGTAAAGGCATCGGCGGTTGAGCCGGCAAACCCTGTGATAATTTCATTGTTTTTACCAATGCGGCGGACTTTTTTGGCGTTGTTTTTTAAAACGGTCTGCCCCATAGAGACTTGCCCGTCTCCGCCGACCACGACTTGTCCATCCTTACGAACGGATAAAATAGTGGTCGCGTGCCAACGCGTTGCATCGTATGGGCTTGGTTGATCAGTCATGTGAATACCTCTTTCATTTTTCAAATACTATAATCATAAAATAACTATTCGTCATTCCCTGAATTTCGTATGAAATTCTAAGGAAATCTAGTGATGTTTATTAAAAATTCTGGATTGCCTTAGAATAGCCATGGCTATTCAGGCAATGACGGGTGAATTATAATAAAATTTTCCTTGAAATAACCACATTTATCCTTTTATATGGGCGGCATCCAAGCGAGGCGCTTATGAAGGTCTGGCATGGATTTGGTTTAATTTAAACAAATAAGGAGTAAGGACACTATGAAATTTCGTCCTCTACATGACCGCGTACTTTTAAGACGCATTGAACAAGAAGCAAAAACAGCCGGTGGAATTATCATTCCTGATACGGTCAAAGAAAAGCCAATGGAAGGCGAGATTTTGGCTGCGGGATCTGGACTTCGCGCGGAAAATGGGAACGTTGTTCCTTTGGATGTAAAGGCAGGCGACCGCGTTTTATTCACAAAATGGGCTGGCACAGAAGTCACAATCGACGGTGAAGAGCTGTTGGTAATGAAAGAGTCTGACATCGTCGGAATCGTTGAAGCCGCTTAAAAAATATAAAAATATTATTGCTATAAGGAGAAAATATTATGGCTGCTAAAGATGTAAAATTCGGGCTTGAGGCTCGCGAGAAAATGTTAAATGGCGTGAATATTCTTGCCAATGCTGTGAAGGTGACTTTGGGACCAAAGGGTCGCAATGTTGTTTTGGATAAAGCATTCGGCGCGCCGCGCATTACAAAAGACGGTGTATCCGTTGCCAAGGAAATCGAATTGCAAGACAAGTTCGAAAACATGGGCGCGCAA